>JBDKHH010000327.1:0-6099 GCA_039797785.1 Bacteroidota bacterium
TTTCAACGCTCTAATAAAAGTTTTAACGCAGAGAAAGAGAGAAAAAAGAGGCCGCATGAGAGGCGCTTCGCTTAGAGGTGCGCTGCGCTTAGTTTGGCGCTACGCTTAATTTTTAGCCACACCGCAGAGCAGCCACGAAGTGAGATGCACAGATGACGTACAGAGTTTGAAATGCATAATGGTTAAATTTCCCAAAGCTAATATTGATAAATCCTGAAGTACAAATCCTTTAAAAAAATCCATCTCACTCTGTGTCCTCTGCGACTCTGTGGTGAAAAATAGGATATATTTTTTTTAACCACATAGGTACATAGTTTAAGCTGACTCCCTTTGCGCCCAAAAGAAAAACATAGCTGAATTTACCTTGTAAATTCTCCAACTTATGATACCTCAACATACAGTACTTCTATCAATGCCTATGTTTCTATGTGGTTATTTTTATTTCACCACGGAGGCACAGAGTTCGGAGCACTTAATTCATTCAAAGAAATTTGAATTTCCTTACAATAAAATCAAGATAATTTAGTTTAATCCTCTGCATCTTTTCATCGGAACTGTTTGCGACGAACTAACTCATTAAACCATTTACCAATGATTCAAGAACTTAAGAAACAAGGGCGACTTAACATCACAATCTTATTACTAATCATGTCGATCTTTTGTTTTGGATTATCCATTACACGCTATTTCATAACCGACACAAAGGTTTTCTTGTTTTTAAATTGGAACTTATTCTTGGCATTTATTCCATGGCTCTTGAGTACATTGTTAATCATAAAAGGAATCAACAAGAAATTACCGCTATTAGCACTCATCTTCACATGGTTAGTATTTTTCCCTAATTCGCCCTATATCTTAACCGACTTATTTCATTTAAGAGCAAGAAGTTCAGCACCAGTTTGGTTCGATTTAGTTGTCATCTTGTCGTTTGCGTGGACAGGTTTAATGTATGGTTTCGTTAGTTTGATGGACATCAGTAAGTTAATGAAAAAGTATCTGAGTGAAAAAGCAATTTCACTGATTATTGTTTTCTTTCTCTTCCTTTCAAGCTTTGGAATCTATTTAGGCCGCTACTTACGTTGGAACAGCTGGGATATTTTAAGCAATCCATTTGGTTTATTCAATGACATCATCGATCGATTTGTAAATCCCTTTTCACACCCACGAACTTGGGGAATGACCCTGTTGATGGGAATCTTATTGAACATGATCTACTTTTCGATAAAGCTGTTAACACAAAAAAATACACTACAACCTTCTGTAACTGTTGAGTAATCTTTGGGATGGACTTAGTTTCAACAGGAAGGCCCTCATTTTCAACGCAGAGTTAAAGAGAAAAAAGAGGCCGCAAGAGTTGGCGTCCTATGCGCACTCCGCGCCTTTCACTTCGTGGCTGCTGCGCGGTGCGTTAAAAAATAAATATGCAGTGTTTTATTTTTTAAACCACATAGGTACATAGTTTAAGCTGACTCCCATTGCGCCCTAAAGAAAAACATAGCTGAATTTACCTTGTAAATTCTCCTTCTTATGCCTCCTCAACATTCAGTACTTCAATCAATTTCTATGTTACTATGTGGTTATTTATTTTCACCACGGAGGAAGTACGCACTCAAAAAGTATATTATATAATGTTCATTTCAACCTGTTTAAGAAAATCATAGGATAAAACCATTGAATTGATAGAATTCACTCTGTGTCCTCTGCGACTCTGTGGTGAATAAAACTCCACGAAACTTTGCGTCCTTTGCGACTTCGCGATTAAAAAAAAGAAAATCAACGCAGTTGATGAACAACATCTTGTCCCGCATTTCGGGATAGTGCCTTAAACAGTACGCAGCTCATTTAACCTTGTGCGCTTTGTGGTTAATCCTCCGCGAAACTTTGCGCCTTCGCGTTTAAAAATAGATATGCAGTGTTTTATTTTTTTAACCACATAGGTACATAGTTTAAGCTGACTCCCATTGCGCCCAAAAGAAAAACATAGCTGAATTTACCTTGTAAATTCTCCTTCTTATGCCTCCTCAATATTCAGTACTTCAATCAATTTCTATGTTACTATGTGGTTATTTATTTTCACCACGGAGGCACAGAGAAAATATGGTATTGAAACATTTCAAACACATCTTCATTTTATTTTTTTTGCAGAATTAAAAAATATACGTACGTTTGTCCAACAAAAAAAGAGAACTATGAATTTTAGTATGTTACAACATCATCATCATTCAATCGCACAGGCGAGTTGAAATGATATGCTGTAACTAAAAAATATACACTATTTCAAAACCCGTCTGAGTAAAATCAAACGGGTTTTTTGTTTCTCTATCCATTCGGTTTACTCAGACATATTTCAAAATAAACATGAGTAAATTAAAAATTGCCATTCAGAAAAATGGCCGACTGAGTGAAAAATCATTAAAACTGTTCGAAGAATGCGGCATCAAGATTTCAAACGGTGAACGCAAGCTGAAAGCAGAAGCAAAAAATTTCCCACTTGAACTTTTGTTTCTCCGTGATGATGATATTCCGCAGTATGTAGAACAAGGCGTGGCAGATATCGGAATCTTAGGCGAGAACGAAGTTTGGGAAAAGGATAAAAACGTAAGTATCATCGAAAAATTAGGTTTCGCCAATTGCAAACTTTCCTTGGCCATTCCAAAAGATGAAATCTACACGGACCCAAGCTATTTTCAAAACAAAATAATTGCGACGAGTTATCCCAAAATTGCGCAAAACTACTTTGATCAAGAAGGAATTTCGGTATGCATCGAAGAAATTGGTGGTAGCGTTGAAATCGCCACTGGAATTGGTTTAGCGGATGGCATCTTCGACATCGTAAGTACAGGAAGTACACTGATCATGAACGGACTAAAAGAAGTTGAAGTAGTAACAACAAGTGAAGCGGTACTCATTTCGAATACAGCTTTATCTCCCGAAAAACAAGCCATTCTCGACAAACTCCTGTTCCGCTTGAAAGCCGTAAAAAACGCTTCTGAAAACAACTACATTCTGCTTAATGCACCCAACACAGCCATTGAACAAATTTGCGCCATTCTCCCTGGAATGAAAGCACCAACGATCTTGCCACTCGCGAGCGAAGGATGGAGCAGCTTACATTCCGTTGTCAAAGAAGATGAATTTTGGGATGTAATCGATCAACTAAAAGCTTTAGGAGCACAAGGAATCTTGGTGGTTCCAATCGATAAAATGGTTTTGTAATAAGCGAATAACAATGTATACAATGAAAACAAATTTCAATCCAAGCAAAAACGACTGGAAGCAATTGATCGCACGCCCAGCTGTTGAAAAGGAGAACTTATTCAAACTTGTCGATGAGGTATTTACAGACATTCAGCAGTATGGAGATAGAGCCGTTCGCAACTATTGTCGTCAATTTGATCAGGTTGAATTGGATGCCTTGCAAGTTTCTGAGCAACAAATCAAACGTGCTGTCGAAGTATTGGATCCTGCATTAAAGGAAGCCATTCTTTTAGCAAAAAATACCATTGAAAAATTCCACGCAGCGCAACGTGAAACACCTCAAATCATTGAAACGGCAAAAGGTGTAAAATGCTGGAGAGAAAGCCGCGCAATTGAGAAGGTTGGAATCTATATTCCAGGTGGTTCTGCCCCACTCTTTTCAACGGTTTTAATGTTGGGAATTCCTGCGAAACTTGCGGGTTGCACTGAAATCGTTTTGTGCACGCCGTCCAATCAACAAGGCGAAATAAATCCTGCGATTCTTTACACTGCTCAACTTGTCGGCATCAACACCATCTTTGCCATTGGCGGAATTCAAGCGATCGGCGCAATGACCTTTGGAACTGCATCCGTACCAAAAGTGGACAAGATCTTTGGACCCGGAAATCAATACGTGACGGCAGCAAAACAAAGCGCAACGCAATACGGTGTGGCGATTGACATGCCTGCTGGACCAAGTGAAGTACTCATCATTGCAGATGCAAATTCGAATCCGGCGTTTGTTGCAGCAGATTTACTTTCGCAAGCAGAACACGGTGCTGACAGTCAAGTGATGTTGCTTTCAGATAATTCAACAATCATTGAACAAACCTTGGCGGAAATTCAACAACAAGTGCTTGCTTTACCACGAAAAGAAACGGTTGAAGCTGCTTTGAAATCGAGTAAAGCGATTCTTCTCGATTCCATTGAAACATGCATTGATTTCAGTAATGCCTACGCGCCAGAACACTTAATCTTAGCAGTTCAGAATTTTGCCGATTTCACAAAAAGCATTCGCAATGCAGGTTCGGTATTCCTAGGAAATTACAGCTGTGAAAGCGCGGGAGATTACGCCAGCGGAACAAATCACACTTTACCAACAAATGGATTTGCACGCAATTACAGTGGCGTTTCCTTGGATAGTTTTATCAAGAAAATCACCTTCCAAGAACTTACCCCAGAAGGTTTACAAACAATTGGACCAGCAATCGAACGCATGGCCGAAGCAGAACAATTACTTGGACATAAAAATGCTGTAAGCGTGCGTTTATCCACTTTAAAATCCGAAGAATTATGAAATCCATCAAAGACTTAGTGCGACCGAACATATTATTGCTCGAGCCTTACAGCAGTGCACGCGATGAATTCTCTGGAACGGAAGGTGTGTTTTTGGATGCCAATGAAAATCCCTTCGGCAACTTAAATCGCTATCCCGATCCAAATCAAACGGAATTGAAACAAGCTATAGCTGATCTGAAGAACATTCCAGCAGAAAACATATTTATAGGAAATGGCAGCGATGAACCAATCGATTTACTGTTCCGCATTTTCTGTACGCCTGAAAAAGATCGGATTCTTCTTTGTCCGCCAACGTATGGCATGTACGAAGTTGCAGCGAATATCAACGCGATTGAAGCTCTTCGCATTCCCTTGACGAACGATTTTCAATTGGATCTTGATGCGATAAAACGTGCCAATGATGCAGAACAAATCAAACTGATCTTTCTGTGCTCGCCCAACAATCCAACAGGAAATACCTTAAACGATGTTGAAGCTGTCTTGCAATTCTTCAAAGGAATCGTTGTGGTGGATGAAGCCTACATTGACTTTAGTTCCAATCCATCGTTCATTGAAAAACTAAGCGTTTATCCCAACTTGGTGATCTTGCAAACCTTCAGTAAAGCATGGGGATTGGCTTCGGTTCGCGTTGGAATGGCGTATGCTTCCACAGAAATCATTTCTTTGATGAACAAGGTTAAACCGCCTTACAATGTCAGCAAACTGAATCAAGATGTGGCATTGGAAGCCTTGAAAAATAGCGCAACAATTCAAGCGCAAACTGAGACGATTATTGCCGAACGAAAAACACTTGAACAAGCACTAGCGAAACTAAAATGTGTTCGCAAAATCTATCCATCCGTCGCCAATTTCTGTTTGGTGGAAGTAGACAACGCACTAGCGCTTTACTCCTATTTAATTGAGCGCAATATCATTACACGCAACAGACATTCGGTGGTCAACAATTGCATTCGCATTACCATCGGAACAGCAGCAGAAAATCAACGATTAATTGACGCATTAAACACATACGAAAATGAAAAAAGTACTATTTATTGACCGTGACGGAACATTGGTCATCGAACCACCGATCGATTATCAACTTGATAGCTTGGAAAAATTGGAGTTTTATCCTGGAGTTTTTCAATACTTAGCGCGCATTGCAAGAGAATTGGATTATCAACTGGTGATGGTCACCAACCAAGATGGATTGGGAACGGACTCTTTTCCGGAAGAAACCTTTTGGCCAGCGCAAACGAAAATCATTCAGGCTTTTAAGAACGAAGGCGTTGAATTCACAGAGATTTTGATCGACAAATCGCTTCCTGAAGAGAATTTACCGACGCGCAAACCGGGAACAGGAATGCTGACACATTATTTAAAAGGAAATTACGATTTGGAACAATCGTATGTCATTGGTGATCGCTTGACCGACGTTAAATTGGCGAAAAACATGGAATGCAAAGCCATTTATTTAGGAACCGAAACGATCGAAGCAGCTGCTTTGTCTACAACATCGTGGGCGGATATTTATTCTTACCTGAAAGCACAACCACGTAAAACGAGCTTAACGCGCACAACCAA
>JBDKHH010000328.1:0-2906 GCA_039797785.1 Bacteroidota bacterium
ACGGATAATAAAGGAAGATTGGTGAATTTTAAAAACACGATAATCATCATGACATCCAATTTAGGTTCGAGTATTATTCACGAGAAATTTGACAACATCAAACCTGCTGAATATGAAAGAGCTGGTGAGAAAGCCAAAATGGAAGTTCTTGAATTGTTGAGACAAACGATTCGTCCTGAATTTTTGAATCGAATTGATGAAACAATTATGTTCTTGCCGTTAACGAAAGAGAATGTAAAAGAAATTGTTTCTATTCAGATGAATGCGTTGAAAAAACAATTGAAAGAGAAAGAAATCAATCTAGTGATTACAGATGAAGCTTTCAATTGGATCGCAGAAACTGGATATGATCCATTCTTTGGGGCGAGACCAGTAAAAAGAGTCATTCAAAAACAAGTGTTGAATGAATTATCGAAGGCTCTATTATCTGGAACGATAGATCGATCTCAAAATGTTGTGATGGATATCTTTGATGGGAAAATTGTTTTCAGAAAACCTGTTTTAGCCTCTGAAGAATTATAGAATCTAAAAAAATAGAAAACAAAAAAGAGGAACTAAAATGGTTCCTCTTTTTTTTACCTAAATAAAGCAACGAAAATTGGTTGTAAATAGATAACATGAAAAATACCTATTCTACAATTAATAAAAACAAAGCGTTCTTATATGTTATCAACTGTAATAAGAATCATTCCACAACACTAACTATTTGATATATAAATACATAGATTTATTGCTAGATATTTAAATTCCAATTTTGGGAAAATCTTATCATTTGGAGAAAAGGTACGCAACAAAAGACGTTGTTTTTTTGTAGGAAATTGTGATTACTAGCAAAGATTAAGTCAATTATAAACTCTTTACAAGATTTAATATTCCATCGGTGATTAAGCTATTCTCATCGCTAGTAATCCTTAAGATTTTCATACTTCGCGAATTGAATTAAAAGGAAACGCATTGTGCTATAAAGATTTTTTTTTATTTCTCAAATTATGGTCATACCTTCGCGAAATAAAAAAGGAGAACCGAAAACGGCCCTTCTTCGCTATTTACCTAACCTGATTATTCTTGAAACCACTCTACGATAATCGAATACAGTATTGAAATAATAGTGCCAAAACCAAATACTATCTTATAATCAGATAGTTACGTTTTTAGTCATTTAAAATATTTCTTAATTTGGGACATGTTTTCCCTTTTTAGGACTGATTAACGATTGAAACCACAAAAAAAAGAAGCTTAGTAGGCTTCTTTTTTTATCTTCAAAAATCTCTTAGTTATTAATTAAATATCTTCATTCTAATACTATGCAATAAAAAAAGTGAGCCTCTTAGCTCACTTTTCTTCAGACTATAGTTTAACGTAAACTATGATTATGATTATACTCGATCAATCCTATTTTATTGAATGCAATGGCGGCTAAGAGCTTTAACTTCATTGTTTTGAACTAATGTTACTATATAAACACCTTTTGCTAAGTTCAAATTGTTTAGATGGAAATTAGCATTTTCATTTTCAATTGTAATTTGTTCAGAATATACAATTGTACCATCCATATTTCTTAATTCAATCTGAGCCAATCCACTGATTAAACTGTTTTTTAATTGTACAATGAAATCACCTTGACTTGGATTCGGAACCGATTGTAATTTTTCAACTTCATTGTTGTTGCAATTCAAAGAAACGATATCAAATACTTCAAACTTCCCATCCATATCAAACTGAGTTAGTCTGTAATAATTTGTTGAATTGAAAACGTTTTCATCTAAAACCGCATAGTTAATTGTTGACGTTGAGTTTCCTGCAGCTTGAACTGAATGAATACTTTCCCAGTTCACTCCATCTCTTGATTTTTCCACGATGAAATTATCTGTATTATGCTCTGAAGCTGTTGTCCAACTAATTTCTGCAGTATTATCTCCTTTGCAATTCGCTTGGAAGCTTGTTAATTCAATTGGAAGTGGTGCTGCAGTTGGGAAACCGATTGCAAAATAGCTGAATCCTGTCATACCTGTTCTACTTACTGTAAAATCTGATTGATTACCAGTGATTGTTCCGTGTGTTCCATTCAACGTCCAAGTTGTATGTGTGTTTGGTGATTTAATCAATCGAGTTGCACTGTAATCGAATACTGAATTAAATTGATTACCACGCAGTTTTAAATTATAAGTTCCACCTGCAATCGTTGTAGGAACAATTTCCCAATAACCTTCACTTCCAATGTGATCGATTTGCCAGTTCCATTCATCAACCAATGTTAAACCATTTGTACCAGCTGATGTTGTTGTTGGATTCACGCCTTTAAATTCCACTTTTAAATATCCAGCAGTTGTTGGAGCTGCCGTGTATTCTAATAAAGCCCAACGATTAACAATTGTTCCTAAAACTGAATTTCCAACAGGGAAAACACCAGAAATATTACCTGAATTCGAACTTGCAGCAAACCATCTTTTTAACGGTCCAACAATAGTTCCATTACTCCAGTTTAAAGAAGCAACAGCGTTCACTCCAACAGTTAATAAATTTGTATTCGTTGTGTAAATGTTACCCGCTTGCATGTTGAATGCGTTTGAAACTGTAACAGGAGTGTTTAATGTTATACCAGCTCCATTGTTTAATGATGTTAGGTTGTAGAAATTTGTCGTTCCAGAACCGTTTACAGTTTGAGCGCTGTTTGAAGAAAGAACAATTGTTGAAGTCCCTTGATTGAAAGTACCGTTATTTGTCCAATTACCTGTAGTTGTTAAAGAACCACTTCCAATTGTTAATGCTCCAGACGTTTCGATTGAAATATTTTTTGAATTTCCTGCTCCACTTCCAATTGTTGGCATATTGCTAACACATGTTCCTGAAGAAGGAATAATTACGTTGTTACTAGATTGAGGTTGTGAAGTAGCTACACTATAAGT
>JBDKHH010000329.1:0-15802 GCA_039797785.1 Bacteroidota bacterium
ATTTTCCTGTTCTTTCCAAGATCCATTGTCTTCATATGTAAGAAGCAATTGTCCATCGTGGTCTGATGTAAAGATGATATTAATGATTCCTTGATTGTCAAAAGCATGCTTCATAGAATTAGAAACGAGTTCGGCAACCAGCAAAGCCAAGGGAACGATTGTCTTAGATCCGACTTTATCCAAATTGGATGTTACATTTACTTGAATTGGGAGTTGGACCGAAGTTGAACGAATTAAATCATCAATGAGTGTTTTGAAATAATCTGATGCATCCATTTGCGATAAATTCTTTTCTTGATACATTTTTTGATGAATCAATGACATGGTCATCACACGGTTTATGGCATCGGTAAAGTGAACTTTTGCATCTTCAGATTCAATTTCAGCGGATTGTAAACGCAGGAGACTTGTAATTACCTGTAAGTTGTTTTTTACGCGATGATGAATTTCCTGTAAAAGAACTGTCTTTTCCTCGTTTTGAAGACGAATCATTTTGTATTGTTCATTCAATTCTCCATTTGCTTGTCGAAACTTCCCTTCAGCATGTGCCGTCGTATTGATGAAAATATGAATGAAATAGCCAATAATGAACATGCAAAGAGTAAACTCCAGCATCAAACCAATCAATTCCATTTGAGAATAATTCTCTTTTAGAGTTTCATTGGTATTTAAATAGTAAAAGAAGTATAACGAAACGCTAATAGAGATGATTACCAAAACGATGTGCCCAACGACTTTACCAAGGTTAAAATAGCCAAAAATGGCGATGATAATCATCCATAGTGGTTCAATGATATGAGGATTATTCTTAACCAAGAACATAGATGAAATAACCAGAATCAAGGATGCAATTACATTGAAATAAGATACGATAATGAATCGTTTCGTAACAAATAAATAGATTAAACCAGTTAATGAAATAATGAATCCACTAAGATATTGGATAAAGGTTGTGATATTATGAAAGGAAAAGAATGCGGATATCACAAATAGTCCAACGCATAAAATGACATTTACTCTCCATGCCGATTTAAATCGAGCGATGTCATAAAAATCTGTATAAGAATGTTTTGGTTCTTTAAAGAAGAGCACGGTCTAAATTTCAGTGAATGATGAAGATAGCGTTATTTATTACATAAATCAATTAGGGAACAAAATTATTTGCTTTCCATTTGCCTTTTTGAACAATTCCGTTAGCGAACCATAAAGTACCTTTTCCTTCTAGCAATCCATCTACGAATCCTCCTTCGTAATAATCTCCATTGGTCCAAGACATTGAACCTTTTCCATTTTGTAAGCCCATCACCCAATTTCCTTCGTAGGTTTCACCAGTTTCCCAAACCATTTTTCCTTTTCCGTTCTGGTAATTATTTTTCCAGTTCCCTTCGTAATACGCACCACCTGACCAAAACATTTTTCCAAATCCATTGGCTAAACCATTTTCCATTTCGCCGATGTACTTATCTCCAGAATCGTAAAATACAGTATCACCAACATCCTGTGATAGAGAATCAAAACTGATAAATGAAAGTGAAATCAAAATAAGAAAAAGTGCTTTTTTCATACAATTGGGTTTTATAATTCTCAAAGATATTCATTTGATTTTCAAAATTCTTGAAAAAAGTTTGATTTTTTTCAAAATTCACAAATGTTATTAAAGTATTGAAAATCAATTATAAAAACGGTATTAACCGACTACAAACGAAAAATAGTCGAAAGAAAACGACAAATAACCGAATCTCGAAATTGAACCATCACAACTTTGCATCGTCGAATTCAGAAAACGACTTCTGATCAGACACTTAACAAATTTTTCAAACTTTTTAAATTATTACAAACATGAACACATTACGCAACAAAGTAAGTTTGATTGGACGCCTTGGGGCACAACCAGAAGTAACAACTTTCGAATCTGGAAGTACATTAGCACGCTTCACATTGGCAACAAACGAAAGCTATAAAGACAAAAACGGGCAATGGCACGAAAACACACAATGGCATACAATCAATGCCTGGGGAAGAATTGCTGAGCGTGTAAAAAAGGCGTTGAACAAAGGTCAAGAAGTGATTGTCGAAGGTAAATTAGTACACCAAACCTACGAAACAAAAACGGGTGAAAAGCGCTATGGCACAATCATCGAGGCAACGGAATTCTTGTTGTTGCAACCGAAATCAGAAACAATTCAAAAATAAACCTAATCTACCACCAATGGAGCCGTTAAGGCGGCTCCTTTTAAAATCGTACAAAATGAATCACGTTAATTTAATTGGAAAAGTGTGCTCAGCACCAAAAGTTGTTCAACTTCCTAGTGGAAGAAAAATCGCAAAATTTACCATGTCAACCAAAGAAATGTACTTGGATGAAACGGGTAAAACAAAATCAAGAAGTCAATGGCACCAACTTACAGCTTGGGGAAGATGGGTACAAGTAATTGAAGAACTTGGTCAAGTGGGAATGGATTTGGCAGTGGAAGGAAAGTTAGTTTCTCGTTTCTATCAGCAAGAAGGACAGCGAAAATTTGTCTCTGAAGTTGAAGTGAATGATCTAATTATTCTGTAATGGAAACGACAATCATGACTCAGCGAAAAGATACTTTCTCCTTCGAAGATTTAATCGCTTGGCAAAAAGGACATAAATTGCTCATTGCTGTTTTCAAGCAGTTGAAAGAAAAGGAAAGTACAATTGATCGGCAATTTGATGTTCAAATGAAGCAAACCGCAATTGCCATTTGCAGCCAAATCGCAGCGGGATACGAACAAAGTATTCCTTCAATAACGATTGATTTTCTTCGAAATGCAAAAGGTGCGGCCGCTTCCTTGACAACGCAGATCATTCTAGCAAAAGAACTAGGTTATTTTGAACCTGATTTAACATCAGAATTATATGCTTTAGCAAAAGAAGTTTCAAAAATTATCCAAGGCTTAATCAATTACATCAGCAATAAAAATGAATCAAGTTTAGCATAAGCGCTTTTCATTCATAACTCATTACACAAAGCTTAAATACACAATTCATTTCACCCTTAAAAATTTACAAACATGACGCTTAGAAATCACATTACACTCGTAGGAAACATTGGCACACAAGCTGAAATCACAAATTTCGATAACGGAAACAAAGTTGCACGATTCAGCATTGCAACGGACAAAACGTATCGAGCAAACAATGGAAAAATAAAATCCGACACCGAGTGGCACCGCGTTTTTGCCTGGGGAAACATGGCTCAGTTCATCGAACAATACGCCGAAAAGGGTAAAAAAGTGGCAATTCACGGAAGACTGGTTAACCGCACATATTTGAATCAAGAAGGTGTGAAACGCAGTGTCACCGAAGTCGAATTACGACATATTATTGGATTATAAACGGCGATTCGATTAGGAGAGAGGTTCCCATAAAGTTAGGTGATAGATGGATATAGGTAAGTTTAAACTTCTCCACTAATTGACTCCCGTTTTTAATGAAGCTCCCGACACTTAACCTACCAATTTTACGATGTGCAGGGACTCAAAAAAAGCAATCATAGCAATATGGTTGCTTTTTTATTTAATAATTTCGATAATCGTTCCACAATGAACTTCGAATCCCAATCATTGGAATGTATATCGTTGATTTAAACGCACTGTCGTAGCGCAATTGGTTTTCGAAAAATGCTTGAAGATTCCCATGAGCAACCAATTGATAGGAAACAGTTAAACTCAAGCGCAAACCATTATTTCCTAATCCTTGTCCAATAAAATTACCATAATCGTTCGGTCGCAACGTATAAGGTTGATATAGATTTCCACCATAACTATAGCCATCTTTATCATAACCTCTAAGAAAGTAACTCGCAAATCCTTTGAATGACCATTTATTTACTTGCACTTTATATTCTCCAAGAAGTTCCATAAAATTAGAACCATACGGATGAGCCAAGGTCATTCCTTGATTTCCATAATTTTGGCCAGAATTTAAATGTGCAAAGGTATAAGGACGTACAAAATTGTATTCCAAACGATAGAATGATTTAGCTTTTCTACTGCCAAATCTACCTTTGACGCCCAATTGGCCACCGTATTTATTCGCCCACCAGCCTGACTTTGCTTTAACTTCAGCCAATAAAAATTCATCTAGAATAAATTGACCATACACCATGTGTTTCTTGTATTTAGCACTGAAACTCAATCCCAAAACAACATTGTCCGAAGATCCCATCGCATATTCTTGTGGTCGGTAGAAAATGACAGGATTCAAATATTCAGCATCATAACCACGATTCAACAAGGTGTCTTTTGGCTGGAAAATTACCGATTCAAAAACACCAATGTTCAACCATTTTGTTGCGTTTAAACTGATGTGATGTGAAACTCCATTTTTCATTTTCCACTTATCGCCAGCTTGTTCGCGGAAAAATTGATACAAAACACTGTATTCAATACGCCAAAAACGCGCTTTAATTGATCCAAACGGATAGGGTTTTCCATAATCACTTAAAAATAAAGAGCGATTTCCTTCACCTATAAAATTATGGTCTAATCCTACTTGAAAATTGAAAATAGAATTTGGTGTATAAGACAATCTCCCTCTTAAATCGGTGTATAAGAAATTGCGGCCCATCGAATCAAAGACAAACGCTTTTGGTTGAAATAGTGAATCAGCACGCGACAATCCTTCAACAGCGCCAAAACGAATAAACCATTTTTCTTTAAATGTACTTTCCAATTGAACGCCTAATCCACCGCGAAATTCAGCTTGATCGGAATAGCGAAGACCACCGTCGATTAAACCAGTTACAGATAAGTATGATTTTTTTTCGCCTGTTGAATCTGCTGTTTTATTGATTAAACGTGTTTGAGGTAAATAGCCTGAATGGACAGTTACCGAATATTTTTGAATGGAATCGGATGGCATTTCTTCATACAACAGTCCTACAGTTCCTTGTGAAAAACCACTGAAACTGATCAAAAACGCTATGTAAAAGAAGATTTTCATTAAAAATCGTTGTAATGATTTAATAGTCCTGTTCGTATTCCAATCGTAAATTGATTTGTCGTTAAATCAATAAAATCGCTCTGTTCATTGCGGAATAACCACGTTCCAAAAATGCTGAAATTCATAAGTTTGTTGAAGCGATAGCCCAATTCAAGTTGTGTTAATAGAATGGTTCCATCCGTTGTTGGAAGTTGTTTGTTGACTGGCAATAAACTGACTGAACTGAAATTATTGAGCAGATAATAATTTGCTTTTACATCGAGATACATGCGTTTATAGGAATAATTTGAACGAAGTAAAATCTCTTGAAAAGCATTTCCCTTGACATGTGCCATTGGTAAATTATAAGCGCTATAATTTAAACGACTAACAGCTGAATTGTACGTGTTTTCAGCAACATTGTTGTATTCCAACTGAAACATGAAATCTTTCAATCCAAAATAATTGTATCCACGATAGCCAATTTGAAATGCTGCTTGTTCAATGGCAAGATTACTAAATCCAACCTGTCCATAAAAGCGATGATTCGATTTTAAGGCAAATGAAAGATTCAAACCATATAAAGTGTTTACTTTTTCTTTGGACAGAATCAATCCTGAAACCAAAGGAATGGGATTGTAAAACAACGGATGAACGCGGGTTGAGGTAATTGAATCACCTTTCGACCAAATGATTCCCTCAAAAAGGCTAACTGAAAACCGATCAATTGGTTTGTAAGTTAAATAATTCACCGAATAACCTTTTGTTTCATAATACGCTTCAACTGTTGTACTTGCAGGTCGACGCATTAAGTTGAATAATTTTGTCCTTAAATAATTGAATTCCCATTTGTTTGAGATTTTGTAATCAATACGAAAGAAAGGAGCTGAAACAGAATTATCAGATAGTAAAACTGAACGATGCCCGTCACCAATAAATTGAGCAGAATTTCCTGCAATGATTGCTAGTGCGCGAATAGGGCGATAAACAATATTCCCGATTGCATAGGCATAATCAAATCCATTGGTTTTAAAAGGTTTCGTTCTCCCAGCGCCTGGAATGACGGCATTTTGTGTGATGTAATTTGCTCCTTGTGGATACATTTCACCTAAAGATGAATAATAAGAAGTTTCATATTGATTGAAGCGTGATTGATTCTCATAAACCGAAGTCATAAAGGAGAAATTTTTCATGAGATCACCTTCAATGAACAGCCCACGTGTATTTTGAAATAAAGTTGAATGTGTTGTATCCTTCAAATCTTTCCCCATCGCAAAGTCAAAAATGGGAGAAATAGTTAGTTTGTAATTCTCACCTTTTGCTTCTAATAAGTGTTTTTTAAAAAGGACTTCAGTGAAATCATAATATTGTTTGCTTGAATCCCGTGTTATGTAATTGATATTGTATTCACTTTCCAAAACAGGAAGGAATGATGAGCCAACATATACTTCTGATCGTGCAGTATTGAATAATTGATCTTTGAAATAACTGTGGAGTAATTGCGTATTTTGTTGAGCTATCAATTGAATAGCAACAAATAAAAAGCCATATGTTAAAATGATTTTTTTCAAGCAATTCGATTATTAAAAGCAAATGTGTTGGCGATGAAATACGGATTGGTAAGGTTTTCCTTGTTGTACGTTAATGGTTCTTGTGAATATGCGTGTAAGACAGTTCCACCTAAGGCTTCCATAATTGCTTGTCCCGGCGCAATATCCCATTCCATTGTTGGGGCAAAACGCGGATAAGTATCAGCTTTACCTTGTGCTAAATCAAAAAATTTGAGCGATGAGCCTTTTTTTAAATAGTCAATTTCGGGAAAAGTTGATTTTAACTGATTCACGTAATTCAAAACGGGTCCTGAATTGTGACTTCGTGAATTCGCAACAATTAATGGAGAATTGATTGTACTAGTCGATTTTAGTTTAAGCCAAGAAGTTGAATCGTAAAGACCATCGAACGAACAAATGAAGACTCCAGTTTCTATACCACCAAATATAATTTCTCTCTTCACCGGTGAAGCAATAATGCCAAAAACTGGTTTACAATCATGAATGTGGGCAATATTGACGGCGAATTCACCATTTTTTTTAACAAATTCTTTCGTGCCATCCAACGGATCTACGCACCAGGAATCTTTCCATTCTTTACGAATTTCATAGGATGTTTTGTCCATTTCTTCACTCGTAATAGGAAACGATGTTTTAGACAACATACCTTCAATTATTTCTGAAGAGGCCAAATCAGCTTGTGTAACGGGCGAACCATCATCTTTAATTTCTGTTTCAAAGCCATTTGAATAATAATTCATTATCACTTCTGATGCTTTAACAGAAGCTTGTAGTGCAATGAAATATTCTTCTTTTAACAAATTAGTCAGCGTTGGATGTGTTTTTCAAATATAAGAATACCTTTTTAGAATCCTAAGTTCAACTGAATGGAAATGCTTGGACAAAAAAAAGACCGCTAAAAAAGCGGCCTTTCATATAAAGAGTTTGATCTTAATGTCTAATAATCAATTTTCTGTTCACTGGTTTAGCATCAGAAGGATCGATGATTACGAAGTAAACACCATTTTTGAAGTTAGATACATCGATACTTTTCGTACCATTTGCAATCATTTCATTGTAAACAACATTTCCTAGAGCATCAACAATTCTAACAGATCCAGTTTCAGCATTCCCCAATTGTACTGTTACATTATCAGTAGCAGGATTTGGACTTAAACTAATCGTTGGATTTTGTTTAATTGGATTGACAGCTAAAGCAAAGTTGATATTGATATCAATTGAATCTAAATATGCACCAGAAGCCGCGTCAACAACATAATATCTGTATAGAGCAGATGTTGCAGCATTCATATCAATCGTAATACGTGGTTTCATTTCCGCAACTTCAGCGTTTGTAGTCATTGCCGTTCCGTTTACAATTGTCGGTGCTGGATTACCACTAGTATGCGGAGTTATATATAAATCACCATTCGCATTGTAACATTGTGGAGGCCAACAAACTTGGTCAATCCATGTAGTTGGAACAGTGATTTTTTTACGAGCAATTCTCCATTGCCCATCAGCTCCAGTGTTATTTGTAATATCGAAATGAACTTCGTACAATCCTAAACCACCACCTAAATTCAACAATTCAGAAGATGTTGGAGTAAGAGTTACATTATGGGTAGTTCCTGCCAAGTCTGCACCAGCTCCATCTAATTGTATTTCAACGCCACTTTGTGCAAATGCAGTACTGATTGACAATGCACAAATTGCTGTAAAACTTAGTATTCCTTTTTTCATATTCGTAATTATGAGTGTATTCAACATCAAATATAGCTAATAAAGATATACAAAAAAATCTAAAAACACCAATTCATTGTAATCCTATTTTTTTAAGATTGAAAGAAAAAAGTGTGCCAAAAGATTTTTTACTGCTTTAAAACATTCTATTAGTCACATCGCGAAGGTGAAAAAAGGAACTTAGGATTTCAAGAGTTGTTTTGATTCTATTTTTGTAAACATGCCTTAAGAAGTGTATCTTTGATATCGGCAAGGTTTTTGAAAAGAACGGTTAAAACATAAAACTATACAAAATGAAAAAAGTCATCTTATTATTTCTAGGATTTACATTCGCCCTTTCATCAATGGCGCAAGAAACAACTACAGAATCACATTCCGAAAGTGTTAAACAAGTTCCTTCTGTTAAATTAAAAGACATGGAAGGAAAAGTTGTGAATACTGCAGAATTAGGTTTCGATGGTCCTGTAGTAATTAGCTTTTGGGCAACTTGGTGCGCTCCTTGTAAACGCGAGTTGAATGCAATTCACGAATTGTACCCAGATTGGCAAGAAGAAACAGGTGTAAACTTGGTTGCTGTTTCAATCGATGATCAAAAAACGATGAATTCAGTGGCTGTTTACGCAAACGGTAAAGCATGGGAATACCTTGTATTAATGGATACAAACGGTGATTTTAAACGTGCAATGGGTGTAAATAACGTACCACATACGTTCTTAGTAGATAAAGATGGTAACATTGTTTATTCTCACAACAATTACGCTGCTGGCGACGAAGAAAAATTATACGAAGAGATCAAAAAGATTTCTACAAAAAAATAAATCTCCAATTTTAGAGGAAGTTGAACGTTATTGTCGGCTTCCTCAAAAGCTACTTTTGAATGAAAAAACTACTTATAAGCACGGCAATTTTGACCGGAAGTCTTGCAGCTTTTGGACAAATTTCGACCGGTAATTTCACAGGAAATATTGAAAGTACATTTCAATACTTAAACGAAGATTCGATTATTGGTGCAACTCAACCTGCTCAAAAAGGCTTGTTGAACACGTATATGAATGTATTTTACACGCAAGGAAAATTTCGTGCAGGAATGCGTTTTGAATCCTATTTACCAAGAATTCAAGGTTATCCTTCAACATTTGATGGAACAGGTTTAGGAATGCGATATGTTGGATATGCGAATGATTTAGTTGATGTTACACTCGGTTCAATTTACGAGCAATTTGGTTCTGGATTGGCTTTGCGTGCCTATGAAGATAGAGCGCTGGGTTACGATAACATGTTGGACGGAATGCGCTTAATTATTCGTCCATACAAAGGAATTACTATTAAAGGTGTTTACGGTTATCAACGTTATGCCTTTTTAGAAGGAAGAATTGTTCACAGTGATGGAATTGTTCGCGGATTTGATGGTGAAATGCATTTGAATGAAACGTTCAAAAAACTAGCGGATAAAAAATTAGACATTACGCTTGGCGGTTCGTTTGTGAGTAAATACCAAGAAGATGATAATGAGGATTTGATTCTTCCTGAAAACGTTGGAACTTACGGTGGACGTGCTAAATTGCGTTACGGTAAATTTACCTTAGACGGAGAATACATGTACAAAGGTCAAGATCCTTCTCAGGACAATGGGTATAATTACAATCCAGGTCACGCGGCGGTTTTTAATTTTGGATACACACAAAAAGGATTGGGAATTTTATTGTCTGCAAAATCAGTAGATAATATGAGTTATCGTTCGGATCGAACAAAACAGCTTCAAAATGTATTGATTAACTATTTACCTTCATTGAATAAAACGCACACCTACAACTTGGTCGCATCTTTGTATCCGTATGCAACACAACCAGTTGGTGAAATTGCATATCAAGCTGAAGTGTTGTATACCTTCAAAAAAGGCTCAAAATTGGGCGGGAAATATGGAACATCTATTAATGCCAATATCTCAACTGCTTTCCAACCAATGCGGCACACTGCTGGAATCGATCCATTAGATTCAACAGGCGTAACGTATACAAGTGGATTATTTGACATGAGTGATAGTTTGTATTGGAGAGATATCAATTTCAATATCACAAAGAAATTCACAAAGAATTTTAACATGATTTTGAGTTATTACAATATCGTTTTGAATAATGATGTTGCAACGGTAACTAAAGAAAAAGGATTTATCAAATCGAACATTGTGGTTTTGGAATTGGGATATAAATTCAAAAATCATCAATCAATTCGTGCTGAATTCCAGACCTTGTTCGTGAATCGACGCGATAGTTTAGGCAATGAAACGCATTCGTTCAAAGGCACACCAGTTGACAAAGGTGATTGGGCTACAGTTGTATTAGAATATACAATTAGTTCGAACTTGTTTGTGAGCGTTATGGATCAATACAACTTTGGAAACCCACATGTTGATCACAGAGCACATCATCCATATGTTTCTGTTGGATATATTCACGATGCTACACGATTCACTGTTTCTTATGGTAGACAACGAGCAGGATTATTCTGTGTTGGAGGTGTTTGTAGACCAGTGCCAGCGTCAAACGGTTTGACAATTTCATTTACTCAAAGTTTCTAATTTAAGGCTTTATGAAAAAATTAATTTATGCAGTAATTGTTGGTTTGGGCTTCATTGGAACGTCATGCGATCATGTAGAGAATCCATTTCCACCAGCAGTAAATGTTGATTTAGATACAACAATTTATCCAGGAAACTGGAGTGATTACGTGGCAAATGAATGGCCTGATTTTGCCTTGTTACCAAATGATGATCCAGACCGTAATGCCTTGATTGAAGATTTTACTGGACATAATTGTACGGCATGCCCGGCAGCAGGAGCAGTTGCACACTCATTACACGAAGCGAATCCTTCACGTGTTTTTGTTGCAAGTGTTCACTCTTCACCAAATGGGATGTCTTCTTTTCAAGCAATATTGGCACCTAATTTCATTATTGATTTTACGAATACAAACGGTTTAGATTTGGGGTATTATTTCGGAACAACACTATCTAATTCTGGTTTCTTTGGAAACCCTTCTGGAACGGTTAATAGAACAAATGAAGCAGGTGAATATTTTTCTGGCTCAGGAAATTGGAGTACCCGAGTTGGTAATATTTTGGCATCACCATTAAAAGTTACAATCAAAGCGAAGTTGAACTATTATGAAACTCCTAAGAAAGGGTTTTTCTTGCACACCGAAATTGAAAAGGATGCGTCAATTACAAATGAACTTGGAATTTTTGTTTGCATGATGGAGGACACACTAGTAGGTACTCAGTTAAATAACGGTGTTGTGGTTCCTGATTATGTTCATAGAGATATATTCCGTGGTTCAATTGATGGCCAAACATGGGGAAGAACATTGACAAATGATATGATCACAAATGGTAAATACTATGTGAATTACAGTGGAATTGTGCCAGATCAATTGGCTCCACAAGGTCAAGCAACAACTCACAATGCTGAAAACATGCATTTGTTAATTTATGTTTACGATAAAACGACTTTGGAAATTTATCAAGTAATCAAAAAGAAGTTTATTCCATAAGGATTATAGGGTTTTGAAAAGGGGGATTCAAGAAATTGAGTCCCTTTTTCTTTTTTTAACATTTTAAGACATACGAACCTAAAGTTATTTTCGTTAAATTGGTTTCAACAAACACATGAATTATGCTGGAACTGACAAAGAAAATCTTAAAAACAGTGAGCTTTGATGCCCTTTTGTTTCAAAAGGAATTAAATAAAGCATTGAAATGGATTACCGATGCTGAAGAAATAAAGAAATTTCAAGAGTGGTGTATCGTAGAATTTGGTTCGATTTATCCACTCATTATTCGAAAAGCATTTGTATTAGAAGTAAGTAAATAAAAAAAGGGGAAACAATGACTGTTTCCCCTTTTTCATTTATAATTAAATCCTCTTATTCGAACTCAATAAGCACAGTTCCTTTGTCTACAACTTGATTGCTTTCAACCAAAATCGCTTTAACAACTCCAACTCCTTCTGCTTTTAATACATTTTCCATTTTCATGGCTTCCAATGAAAGCAATTCATCGCCAACGTTTAGTTCTTGTCCAACTTGAACAGCCACTTGAACAATACGTCCTGGCATTGGTGCTTGTAATTCTTTTAATTTACGCACTTTCGGAACATCCAATCCTAAAGCTGAGATTAAATCATCTAATTCGCCTTTCTTCTTAACTTCAAAAACACGCTGATTAATTTTAATCTTCAAATAGTTCTCCTCAGTCTTATCTTCCAATAATTCACCAAAAAACTTTTGTCCTTTGTAAGTCAAAGTAAAGAATTGATGATCATCCCAACGGATTGCAGAACCTTCTGTTCCAACTACTTCCTTGCCGTCAATATTCCAAACGCGATTTGCCATTTATCATGTATTTAATGCAAAAATAACAGAAACAAAATCCCTTGGAGTATTTTCATGCGAAGAATTGAAATTATTTCTTCAGATTTGTAAAAAAGTAACTCATTGATGAAAAATAGTGTAATAATTTTCGGCCTATTTATTTTGGCAGCTTGTGGAAGCAAAAAATCGAATTCAAACGATGGTATCGGAGAGGTTTCAAAAGAGAATTTTCAAACTGATTCAATTCGTTTCGATGGTTTCGAAGAAGGATATATTGAACAACAACGCGCTGTTTATCAAGCCACAGAAACAGTTTACACTGATTTGATTCATACAAAATTGGAAGTGAATTTCGATTGGGCAAAGTCGCGTATGAATGGAGTTGCAACAATTACGGCAAAACCACATTTCTATGCTTCAGATAGTTTGATCTTGGATGCGAAGGGAATGGATATTCTTTCAGTTCAATTGGACGGTAACAAATTGATGTATTCGTATGACAATTCTTATTTGAGAATTAAATTGAATAAAGTGTATACGCGTAAAGATAAATACACGGTGACAATTGCGTACGTTGCTAAACCAGACGAACGAACAACGGGTGGAAGTGCTGCAATTACTTCAGATAAAGGTTTGTATTTTATCAATCCAAAAGGAGAAGATAAATCAAAAATGCCTCAAATTTGGACGCAAGGGGAAACAGAAGCAAGTTCAGTTTGGTTTCCAACGATTGATGCTCCCAACGTGAAAACAACGCAGGAAATTTACATTACCGTTCAGGATAAATTCACGACACTATCAAATGGTAAATTAATTAGTTCGAAGAAAAATGCTGATGGAACGCGCACGGATTATTGGAAACAAGAATTGCCACACGCACCGTATTTATTCATGATGGGTGTTGGTGAATTTAAAGTTGTGAAAGATACTTACACGCGTCCGGATGGAACTAAAATGGATGTGAACTATTTCGTTGAGCCAGAATACGAACAATATGCAAAAGCAATTTTCGGTGAAACGCCAAACATGATTCAATACTTCTCAAAATTGTTGGGGTATGAATATGCGTGGGATAAATACAATCAAATTGTGGTACGTGACTATGTTTCTGGTGCAATGGAAAACACAGGTGCAGTTGTTTTCGGTGATTATGTTTATAAAACAGATCGTGAATTGTTAGACGCAAATGATCAATCGACAATTGCCCACGAATTATTCCACCACTGGTTTGGTGATTTAGTAACATGTGAATCATGGTCGAATTTACCATTGAATGAGTCATTTGCAAATTATTCGCAGTATTTGTGGGATGAGCATCGTTACGGAATAGACGAAGCAGATTATCAAGCAGAAGGAGAAGCAGATGGTTATTACCAAACAGGACAAATGCAAGGATACCACAACTTGATTTGGTTTGACTATGAAGACAAAGAACAAATGTTTGATGGCCATTCGTATAACAAAGGAGGAAGAATTTTACACATGTTGCGTAACTACATTGGTGACGAAGCTTTCTTTGCAGGGATTAGTAACTATTTGAATGCGAATAAATTTAAACCAGCTGAATTCCATCAATTGCGTATTGCTTTTGAAGAGGTTTGTGGTGAAGATTTAAATTGGTTCTTTAATCAATGGTTTCAAGCAGCAGGTCATCCTGTATTAGATGTAAATCAACGTTTGGATGAGGTAAAGAAAACAGTTACCGTTAATGTTAGTCAAAAACAAAACTTGGAATTGTCTCCAATCTTTAAATTGCCATTGGAAATTGCGGTGTTTGATGACAATGGAAAACACATTCATAAAGTAGTAGTTGATGCGCTAACAAATTCATTTGAATTACCATACGCTGGAAATTTGAAATGTGTCATTTTTGATTACCAACAAATGTTGTTAGCGAAAGTGCGCGAAGAAAAACCAACAGATCAATACATTTTCCAATACTACAATGGAGAGCGTTATCATGCTAGAAAGGATGGATTGATGTTGGGAACAAAAAACAAAGAGCAGAAAGGACAACAATTGATTTTGGATGCTTTGAATGATAAGTTCTGGAACATGCGTTTGTTGGCAATTGAAAAAGCATCAAAATTAACCTTGGAGAATCGCACAAAAGGTTTGGCTTTGGTGAAAGATTTAGCAATGAACGATGCAAATTCAGCGGTACGTGCAGCAGCTTTAAACTATTTAGCGAACAATTTGGAAGCAGCTGAGTTGGAGCCAATTTATGTGGATCGAATTGAAAAGGATCAATCGTATTCAGTTATTTCAGCGGCTTTGAAAAATTTGGGTAAAGCAAATCCAGATAAAGCGATGGAGAAAGCGAAAAAATTGGAAAGCGAAAAATCGTCAAAAATGTTGGCTGGCGTTGGACAATTATATGGTTCATACGGTAAAAAAGAAAATTACGCTTTCTTTGAAACGGCGTTAAAAGGAAAATTCCTTCAAGGTTTTGACCAATTGAGCATGATGAACTCGTTGACATATTACATTTCTCGTCAAGATTTTGATCTTGTAAACCAGTCATACGATTTATATGATTACTTAAACAAAGAAGGTGGATATTACACACAAATGTTCATGCCGCAAAATGTTGAATATGTGAGCTCAGTTTTGGACGCGCAAATGGAAGAAGCAAAAGAAGAATTGGCAGCGCATGAAAAGAACAATGATGCACTTTATGCAGATCAAGCACGCAAGAAAATTAAAAGTATAACAGATTTAAAAGTGAAATTCAACGCATTAGTTGCGGAAGAAGGAGAAAAATAGAAATTGCATAAACCGTTTAAAATTAAGCCTTTCAGAGATGTTAGGCTTTTTTCTTGTCAAAAAATTGACGAAATATTAAACATTTTTTGCTTCTATTTTTTGTTTATATGAAAATTCACTTTATATTTGATTAATAAATCGTCAAAACAATGTTTAAATAATTAGCAAAATGAAACATTTAAAAGTAGGAGACACAGCACCGGTTTTTACAGCAACAGATCAAAATGGAAAGACGATCAGTTTGAATGATTTTAAAGGAAAGAAATTAGCCATCTATTTCTACCCGAAAGACAACACACCTGGCTGCACTGTGCAAGCATGTAATTTGAGAGATAATTACAAATTATTAACTGACAACGGAATTCAAATTCTTGGAGTTAGTGCGGATTCAATTTCTTCGCATCAGAAATTTATAGACAAGTTT
>JBDKHH010000330.1:0-9746 GCA_039797785.1 Bacteroidota bacterium
CTTGCCAAAGGTTCAAACGCCTTTGTTAATCATGAGTAATGATGAAGATGGAGCCGTTCCGTGGTACCAAGGAATTGAATTGTTTACTGGAATGAAACGTCTTGGAAAACCATGTTGGATGCTAAATTACAACGGTGATGATCACAACTTGATGCAAAATGCTAATCGTTTCGACTTAAGTATTCGCATGCGTCAGTTCTTTGATTATTATTTGCAAGGGCAACCAGCTCCAAAATGGTTGAGCGAAGGAATTCCAGCCATTGAAAAAGGGAAAACGACGAATTAATCATGGAAAAACGTCCACTCCTACTCTTATCGGCTTTTGTTGTATTAATTGCAATAACGGTGTTGAGTTTGCTACCACCAAAATCCGGAATGGAGCTTCCAACAAACGATAAAGTGGGACATTTCTTAGCGTATGGAACTTGTTCAATGAACGTTTACTTGTTGTTTAATCGATGGAAGAAAGAATTACTCTTTTCGCTCATTGGAATTGTACTTTACGGCGTATTGATTGAATTTCTTCAAGGCTTTGTGCGCCGCGAAACATCCTTGTACGATTTCTTAGCAAATACAGCAGGTGTGGCAATTGGTGTAACAATCATTACACTTTTTAGAAGACCAATAACAACATTTTTAGCAAAAATCAACGTAATTTCGTTGAACGAAAAATAGAACATGGAAAAATTACTCAACTTCATTGACGGATCGTATGTCGCACCAATCAGTGGCGATTACATCGATAACTATGAACCAGCAACTGGAAAAGTATATAGTTTAATTGCCAATTCAGACGAGCGCGATGTTGAATTAGCAGTAAAAGCCGCTGAAAAAGCCTTTCCAATTTGGTCGAGTATGTCAACTGAAGAACGCAGTGCAATCATGGTGCGTTTGTCTGAAGGAATTCAAAACCGAATGGATGAATTTGTTGCTGCTGAATCGCGTGACAATGGAAAACCGTTGACCTTGGCTGCACATGTCGATATTCCGAGAGCAGTTTCAAATTTCCATTTTTTCGCAACAGCTATTACCCATTTTGCATCTGAAAGTCATTACATGGAAGGTGTTGGCGTGAATTACACCATGCGCAAACCAATCGGAATTGTTGGTTGTATTTCTCCGTGGAACTTACCATTGTACTTGTTTTCATGGAAAATTGCGCCAGCCTTAGCTGCAGGAAACTGTGTCGTGGCAAAACCATCTGAAATTACACCTTATACTGCTTACTTATTAGGACAAGTTGCCAAAGATGCTGGAATGCCCGATGGCGTTTTGAATATCTTGCATGGACTTGGCGGAAGCGTTGGAGATGCCATTGTAAAACATCCTAAAATCAAAGCTATTTCATTTACTGGAGGCACAAAAACTGGCGAATACATTGCTCGTACAGCTGCTCCAATGTTCAAAAAGCTTTCGTTGGAATTAGGCGGAAAAAACCCAAATATCATTTTTGCAGATTGTGATTTCGACGATATGTTGAGTACAACCTTACGCTCATCGTTTGCCAATCAAGGTCAGATTTGTTTGTGTGGCTCGCGCATTTTTGTTGAGCGACCAATTTATGACAAGTTCAAAGAAGCATTTGTGGCGAAAGTGGCAAAAACAACTGTTTCAAACCCAACAGATCCAAAGGCAATTTTAGGAGCCGTTGTTTCTAAACCGCACATGGAGAAAGTATTGTCGTATGTTGAACTAGCCAAAGAAGAAGGAGGAACTGTTTTAACAGGTGGAGAACGCGTTTTATTAGACGGAGAATACAAAGACGGCTATTATTTGCGTCCAACAGTAATTGAAGGCTTGGCGTATGATTGTCGCACGAACCAAGAAGAAATTTTTGGACCAGTTGTTACCATTACACCTTTTGACACAGAAGAAGAAGTATTGATGATGGCCAATTCGACGCAATATGGTTTGGCTGCAACCTTGTGGACGAGCGATTTAAAACGTGCGCATCGCATGGCAGATAAAATTCAATCGGGCATTGTGTGGATTAACTCATGGTTGGTGCGCGATTTAAGAACACCATTTGGTGGTGTGAAAGCATCAGGTGTTGGTCGTGAAGGTGGTTGGGAAGCGTTGCGTTTCTTTACTGAGCCGAAGAACGTATTTGTGAAATACTAGAATAAAAACAAGCATAAAAAAACCCTACTTGAAAAGACAAGAAGGGTTTTTTAGGTTTAACACCTTATTTTCGTGTCAATTGAATCTCTACTTCTTTTCCAGGATATGCTGCCAAAGAGGAAGATGTGAAAATCATTTCTTTTCGTTTGTGCTTCACCACATCGTAGGAACCTGTCAAATTGAAGGTTAAGTAATCCAAGGTATCTAAATCTGAACCATTACACTCAGTGCATTGTTGCTGATAATTGATGTAGAATTTCTTTCCTTTCTCTTGAAATTGCCATTGAAAAACAGCATCGGCTGTTTGTAAAATGTAGTTTGTGTCGATAAACCTGCTTTTCCAAATAATTTGGGGAACAGAATCATAAATATCAACATCACGATTAACATACCATTCTCCATTTATATCTAGATTTTCATCATTTATTGTAATTGATTCGACATACCATGTTTCGCCTTTCATCAATTTCCGAGAAAAAAGTTTCTCACGGTTACAGGAATTGAGAAAAAGTAAAAGAACTACTATAAACTGTACTATTTTCATAATTCTATAATTTGCGACCTTTGTAGATCGTTGTTTTACAATTTGTTGATCCTGTTGTAAACAAACTCAACACTATTGAATTTTCAGAAAAAGCAACGTTACTTGTATTTAAGTAACAACCTGAGCCGTTTGGCCACCAATAAATAAGATTAAGCCAAATCTTTTTATAATTAATCCCAAAAGGTGAACCCGCCAAAAGAGTATCTTCTTTAAGTCCAGAAATAATTAAATTATTCGATGATAAAACACCAGGATAAAAGGTCTCCAAATCCAAGATTATATCCAAACTATCACTATCGAATTCACTTTTAACCCGATAATTACCTTCAATTCTAAAATTTGTATCCTGATAAAACTGAGGAAATTGTAGTTCTGGCACTATGTAAAATGACTTACTTATTGAATCATAGCCATCGTCATTTGGAAAACAAATAGAATTCGGTTTCTTCTTAACCACAAGTGAAATGGGAATAGTAATTCCTGCATAAGCCGAAGAAAAGTAACGTTTTACTTCTCGTGTAGTTAGAACCTCAGAACCAATATACCAAGTGTATTCTGCACTATCTTCTATAGCGTAAAAACGCACATTTTTTCCTGCATAAATCGTATCTGTTTCCGTTAAATATTGATCTTGGTTTACTACACTCGCAATTTCTTCAATTGAAAAATTGGCGTTCACTTGATGAGCACAATCACAATTCTTTAAACCATTATTCGGCTGTGGTTGCTCTTTTTTGCAGGAAAAAATGATAAATACAAAACTAGCAAGAAGTACAAAAGACCTACGTAAATTGCTATATACTGATATACGTTCGTAAAGTATATTTAGTTGCGGCTTTAGATTTAAAATCATAAGAATGGTTAATTGTGCATTTAAACAAGTTTCAAACAAAATTAACAAAAAATAATCTTTCTAGAGGTAAGTTTGTATTGCGGAATTCCGCAGTTTCAGAAAATGCATTTCAATAAGAAGCCCTCTCGTTCGCGCGAGAGGGCTTCTTATTATTGTAAAACGCTGTCCCTTATTTAATCACAACTTGTTTTGTTGTAGAACCTTGTGCTGTGTGAATTCTCACCAAATAAACACCTGAAGCAACATCAGCAACATTCATTGTTACCACTAAGTCGTTTGATTCTGTTGTTTTAATTACTTGTCCAGCAATGTTCATTAATTCCACTTTTTGTACTTCAATTCCTTTTGAAACAACAGCTAATTGCTCATAAGCAGGATTTGGAAATACATTTACACTTGAAGCCAATGTGCTTTCAGTAATCCCTAAAACTAAACAAAAATTTAATGTTGTATCAGTTCCAAATCTTGCATTTTCAGGCAATAATTCGTTTAATAAAATTCCGTCAGTTGAAAGAAATAAACTACCATTATCTAAAAAATTTGTGTCTGGAGCGTCATCTGAATCATTTCCATCTAAACCATCCCCATAAGAATCATACAATTTAAATGAATAACATCCATAAGTCAAACAGAAATCCTCACTAATCGTTGTAGGATTTGCATTCGAATAATTACTACTACTTGATATTATTGCGTTTCCTTGATCTAATAATTCCCATGAAGTTTCAGAACCCCAAATATCTAAAGTCAAATCCATCGTCACAATTTTCCCAGTTAACACACTAAAATCAGAACTAAGTATATTATTTGTTAGATTTTCGTCAGAAACACCGTTACAATTAATAATTTCAGCACTAAATGAGTGATTTCCTGGTGTCATTGTAATTAAAGGTAATAAAATGTTTTCTGAACTGTATTGATCAAGATTTCCTGTCCAATTGTAAAATTCAGTTAAATTTCCATCGAAACCATATTGAATTGTTAAAGTATAAAGCGGATTTATTCCTGAATTCAAAATATTAACACTTGGCTGAATTGTTGTCGAGCAAATATCTCCCGTCAATCCATTTGATAAATATATTGCTGCGTCTAAAGTAGGTACTACTCCTGCAGGGTCAACACCATCAATTGCTGTTGCACCCGTGTTTGAAGGGTCCAACCAATTGCTTAATCGTGTTGAATCAGAATTGTTCCCTGACCAAGAAACGGAGAACTTCCCATATTCATCAGATAAATCGGATGCCCCACAAGCTGATGCCCCACCATGTAATTGACCAATAATGCGGTGATTTTGATCAAACAAAGGTGAACCTGAAGATCCAGGTTCTGTTACACCCAAATCCCATCCTGGAACATGCCAGTGACTATTTGCGGCAGTACCTGACCAAGAACCTGATGTTAAGGCACTATTTTCAAATGAAATCTTTTTAACATCCCCTCGTGGGTGATGAATTCCAACTGCTGAAGAAACCGCAGCTCCTGAATTATCCCAACCGCTATAATAGATTCCCCATGCAGGATTTGGAGCGGAGTTTAATTCCGTCAAGGTAACATCAGAACCATCCCATGCCGCGCGAAGAGTACCACCATTCACATTCATTGTTTCAGGTCCGTTTACAGGAGAGTCGCCTGCTGCACATGATGTCTGCCCAATTGGACGTTCCCATTTGAAACGGAACACCCAACCACCAGGGTTTGTACCACAATGATTTGCTGATAAGAAATAAGGAATAATTGTTCCAGAAGTGTTGTTTACCAACGCACCTGTACAAAATCCACCACCGTTGACCATCATTGCAACCGAATTCTTTTGGTTTACCCAAGCAGCACCTTGCGGACAATTTGCATCGTAATGACAGTTTCCAGCATCGTTCAATACTTTCATCATTACCTCTAAATTTCTAAACCCAGAAATAATCGTTCCAATCGCCAATTGACTAGTACCAATCGCATTCTTTGGCTCCACCAATTCAACAATCACTTTGGATGTGTATAGAATTTCTGTACCCAACATGTTGTTTTGGTTGTTATTGAACGACGTATAAGCTCCAATAAATTCATTCGAATTTGCATCGGTAATGAATAATTTTGCTCCAGTCGGTAAGTAAAATTTGTCGAACACTAAATTCACAGAAACCGCATTTGGACATTCAATTCCGTATTGATAAACAACATCTCCAGAAGGCAAAATTGTTTTTGAAGCCAATTCAGCTACATTTAAATCAACCGTAAACTCTTTACCAAAGCGCATCATTTTTTCACCACTAGTTGATTGAACCGCTAATTCGCTTTCAATATCAATTGCTGGTGTTGCATAAAACGATTTCGTTTTTTGAATTTTTCCATTCACAGTAAGTGGGTTACCAACATTACTCGTTTGAGCAAACGAAGCACCCAAAAAGGCTGTGAAAATGGTAGAAAGAAGGAGTATTCTTTTTTTCATAGTTTATAGTATTAACAAAACAATAGTAAGACGTTTTAAACAAGGACAAGGTTGGTTCAATTTCCTGTGTTGGTAAAACATTGAAAAAACAATTCATATTACCTTCAAAAAAATTATTTTTAGCCCAATCTTTGCTAAGAGAAGCACAAAATACAAAAACTCATGAAAATAGTACATCTTCTTTTTTCCCTAACTCTTGGGATTTCAAGTTTTGCACAACAATTTGAAATGCCTGCGGAGCAATACCCTTTTTATTCGATTGTAGAATGGAAAGGCATGGGTGCAATGCTTTTGAGCAAGGATCCCTTGCAAAATTCTAAAAAAATAAACTTAACACTTGCTGGAAATGCTACCACAAGTATTTGGCAACAAGGTTTTAATCCTGACGATAAGGATTTTTACTACATTTCTAGTGAAAACGCACGTTACGTTTATTTTATGGACAATCTTCAGTTGCAAGAAGGTAAAACGTTTTTTCACCAATTAAATTCAAACGGTAACGTAAAGTCAACCTCTGTTTCTCTAGGAGCAGCGATTAAGAAATTAGGCGCTTTTGATCCACTGGAATTGGAATTAATGGACATTGTTACAACAGATAAAGCCTTGGTTCATGTCTTTAGATACCATGATGTCAAAGCGAAAAAATATGTTGAAATCGCCACATTCATAACGCATCACAACATGCTTCCGTACAGCGCAATTTTAGGCGAAGTAAGCGAATTGAGCTTAAAAGAAGGAAATTATGGAATGTGGAAATATGTTGGATTCACAGACGATCAAATTGTGTTTGCAGCGCGTGATTTTCAAAACAAGAAAAATGGTTGGTCGGTGATGAATTTCACATCCAAAGGTGTAATGTCTGAAGCTAAATTTATTGAAGGTCCAACCGATAAATTCGACTTTGTAGAAGACGTTGCCTTGGGTTCCCACGGTCAATTGTACACTCAGCAAAACGCGAAAGATCAGCGCGAAACTGCACAGTTACATTTTCACAAAAACACGTATTACTTGACAGGCATTTCAACAGATGCAAACGGTAGAACAGCAAAATTGATGGAATTAAACACTGGGAAATGGGTACAATTGAACACCGCTACACTTGCTCTTGAAAAAACAAAAGACTTGCCGACAGTTGGAACTATGGTTTTGAATGAAGGAATTGCTTGTAAAATTGGAAACACAGCAGTACTTCTTCCATTTATCTCAAGTGTAAAACCAATTATTCAAAGTTTCAATGTTGATATGCACGCGAATCCAAGCAGAATGATTTTAGAGGAGAAAAAAGAACTTTTTGCTGTATCTTTGGCGGAAGGTCGTCTCTTCTTTGACAGAAAGCAATTAGGAAAGGCTGGAAGTGTAAAATTTGAATTTATCAAGAAATGATTATAGGTATTTGCGGCGGTAGCGGTTCAGGAAAAACAACTTTACTTAAACGAATTTCGAAAGAATTGAAGCATTTAGAGCCTTCAATTTTTTCTATGGACAACTATTATTTACCTATTCACAAGCAAGAAAAGGATGCAAACGGTGAAATCAACTTTGATTTACCATCTGCTTTGGATAAAAATAAACTGGTGCAAGATTTACATGATTTAATGAATGGTTTGCCTATTGAAGTAAAAGAGTATCATTTCAATGCGCCACCAGATAAAAATACATTGATTACAATCCAACCTTCTAAATTAATTATTGTTGAAGGCTTGTTTTTATTTCATTATGAAGAAGTTAGAGAATTGATTGACTTTTCAATTTTCATGGAAGTTGATCCATCAACACAATTAGACAGACGTTTGTATCGTGATCAAGAAACACGAGGATATTCACGTGAAGCGATTTTGTATCAATGGGATAATCACGTTTTACCTTGTTTTCAGAATTTTTTATTGCCTTATGAACACGATGCTGATTTTCGTTTTCACAATGATACTCGGGCGGATGATGAATTTGAACGCTTAATGTATGACCTCAACATGTTAATTGCGCAGCAAGAAGTATGTTAAAAGAAGGCTTGTTAAAATATCGTTTTATTCTGCTTGCCTTCATTGTTACTATTTCTTTTGTTTTTTATTATTCTCACGTGTTTAAAGTTGACTTCAATCAACAAACAGAACACTTTCAGGCAAAATTCACTGAACAAGAACAAAAACTTGATTTTTTCCTCCAAGAAAAAAAAGTTCTTCTATCACGTTTAGACAATTTTCGATCGCATAATTTTTTTGAAGAAAATCCACCTTTTAACCTTCATCTCTATCGGAACGATTCACTTGTTTTCTGGAATACCAATAAACTTCCCATTCGACAATTTGCCGATATTCATTACCCATCTGAAGGAATAATTCATTTACAAAACGGTTGGTATTTTGCTAAAATAGTCAAGTACAAAAACTACATATTATGTGGTTCGTTTCTGATTAAGCATGATTTTCCTTACGAGAACAAAGACCTAAAAAATGAATTTGTCGCTCCTTTGGATGTAGAATTTGAAGCGTCAATTTCACTTGAGCAAAACCCAGGAACCTCAATCTTTGGAAGCAATAAGAATTTTTTATTCTCCCTTCTTCCCAACGATAGTCAAATTGCAAGTGAGGCCGAATCGCAGCTTTTATTGTTTCTTTTACTTGCCTCGCTTATCACATGGTTTGTTGCCGTATTTAAAACAACACATATACTTCCACAAAAACTCAAATGGGCGCTTCCCTTTATAATCATAGGATTGCGGTTTCTAAGTTTAAAATTCAATTGGTTTGGCTTCATGAGCGAAACACAAGGATTTCAAGCAACTTTGTATGGAACAAATGAATGGTTACCGAACTTTTTCGACTATTTATTGAATTGTATCCTTTTGGTTTACCTTTCTTTTTCCTTCAAACGATACATCGAACATCAAACTCCAAAGAAATCTTTCAAATGGTTCTATTTAACAATTTATTTGCTCAATCCTTTGTTCTGGGCTTTGATTGTTTATCTAAACAAGGGGCTTATTGAAAACTCATCTATTCCACTTACAATTGAGCGATTGTTCAGTTTGAATTTTTATTCAATACTTGCCATCATCAGTATTGGCGCTTTATTTTTCAGTTTTTACAGTTACAGTCTCGTATTGTGCAAGCTCATCAAACGCTTCGGTTACAATCAATTGTATTTGTACATATTCGTCATTTTGGCTAGCGGAATTTATTTCTTTTACGAAAATTACTGGGGGCAACACCTTCTTGCTGCGGCTCTTTTTCCATTGATCTTCAATACCATCCAAATCCTTTTTGTATTTCGCTCAGGAAAACCACTTCAACTTGGAATCGGGCTAAGTTTCTTAGTAATATTTTCAGCAATTTCGGCGATTAATCTTTCAGAATTTAATCATCGAAAAGAAAAAAGTGAACGTGAATTATTTGCCAATCAACTTGCCACAGAACAAGACATTGTAACAGAAGTTGAATTTTCCATGTTACATGATAAAATTCAATCGGACAAAGTTATTCAGAGCATCATTCAATATCCAGGCAACATGAAAACCTCAGATTTTGAAGATGGCCTAGAACGCAGAATTTTTAATGGTTTTTGGGAAAGATATGACATCAATTTCAATTTATACGATACTTGCGGAACATCTTTAATTGATGTTGGCAATGTACAACTAAACGAATTCGAAGATTACAATGAAATTATCTTACATCACGGTAAAACAACCGAAATTGATTCAAACATTCATTTTATTACTGACAATACGAATCAATTCAGCTATATCGTTCGATTGCCGATACTGAAGAATGATTCGATCAAAGCGC
>JBDKHH010000331.1:0-3016 GCA_039797785.1 Bacteroidota bacterium
CCGTCAGTTTTTGATAAAGCTAAAACACAACAGACGTTAGGAGAAAATTCAAATTCACCAATTATACCTTTCGAATTACAAAAGAATATTATTTACAAAGGGAAAGTTTCAGTCGTTAATGGCAATTTTGAGTTTAGTTTTATCGTTCCGAAGGACATTAATTTTTCCTATGGACCTGGAAAAATAAGTTATTACGCAGACAATGGAACTACGGATGCAGGCGGATTTGACACCTTGCTGATAATTGGTGGAATTGATCCAATTGGAATAAATGACGTTACAGGCCCAGAAATTGATTTGTACTTGAATGATGATTCGTTTGTTTCTGGTGGAATTACAGATGAAACTCCAGTGCTAATTGCTTCTATTTTTGATGAGAATGGAATTAATACAGTTGGAAATGGTATTGGGCACGATTTGGTCGCAATTCTTGATGATAACACGTCAGATCCGATTGTTTTAAACGAGTATTACACGGCTGATTTAGATTCGTATCAATCTGGAAAAGTTAGTTTCAATATGACAAACTTATCAGTAGGATCTCATAAATTAACCTTAAAAGTGTGGGATGTAAACAACAATTCTTCACAAGTTTCAATTGATTTTATTGTTCAAGAAAAACAAGATTTAGTTTTGGATCATGTTTTAAATTATCCAAATCCATTTACGACCAAAACGGATTTCTATTTTGAGCACAATCAAGTTTGTTCAGAATTGGAAGCACAAATTCAAATCTATACAGTCTCAGGGAAATTGATAAAAACAATCAATCAATTGGTGAATACACAAGGATTTAGATCTGAAGGAATTGCGTGGGATGGTAGAGATGATTTTGGTGATCAGTTGGCAAAAGGAGTTTATATTTATAAATTAAAAGTAAAATCTATTGATGGAACTTTTGCTGAGAAAACAGAAAAATTAGTATTATTGAAGTAATGAATACAATAAAAGTGTCTTAAAAACGTATATTTGCAAGTTAAACTCGATGAAAACTCTTATGAACAAACGCATTGTCAACATAATTTTATTTTCAGTTCCATTTATTTCTTTGGCTCAACCAACAACGGATTATTCTGAAATTAACGGTCAATTAGGATTAAACACTATAACAACCGCTGTTCCTTTTATGGGAATTACACCTGATTCAAGAGCTGGTGGGATGGGAGATGCAGGAACAGCATTAAGTGGTTCTTCAACATCGATTTATTGGAATACGTCAATGTTGAATTTTGCAAAAGAGAAATCAGAAATCAGCTTATCGTATACGCCGTGGTTGCGCAATTTGACGAATGACATTCATTTATCTTATTTGGCGGGTTATTTAAAATTAAATGATCGTAATGCAATTGGTGGTGCTCTTCGTTATTTCAGTTTAGGTGAAATTACATTTACAGACCAAACAGGAAATGTTATTCGTGATGATAAGCCTAGTGAGTTTGAATTAACTGGTGCGTATGCATTTAGATTGAGCGAACGAATGAGTATTGGTTTGAATGGAAAATTTGCGTATTCAAACTTAACAGGTGGTTTAACTGTTGCTGGTGTTGATACCAAAGCAGGTGTTGCTGGTGCGGCAGATTTATCGTTTACATATTACAATGATGATGCGAAGATTGGAAAAACCAAAGGTGTTTATACGTTTGCGACAACAATCAATAATATTGGTAATAAAATTGCTTATTCAGCGACTGCACAAAGAGATTTTCTTCCAATGAATTTGAAAATTGGAAACTCTTTTAAAGCGAAATTTGACAAATACAATTCACTTTTGCTTGCAGTAGATTTACAAAAACTTTTGGTGCCTACTCCAGCGTATTATGATTTTGTTGATGGAGAAAATACCTTGATTTCTGGAAAAGATGACAACGTAGGTGTTATTGCGGGAATGTTGCAATCATTTTATGATGCTCCAGGTGCTCCAGTGATTGATGATGCTGGAAATTACGTTCAAAATGCAGATGGTACGTTTGAAGTAAATAAAGGTACAAGATTCAAAGAAGAGTTGACTGAAATTAATATCGCAACTGGTTTAGAATACTGGTACAACGATGTTTTGGCAATTCGTGCTGGATATTTTTATGAGAACAAAAACAAAGGGAATAGACAATATGTCAACCTAGGTGTTGGTTTCAAATACAATATGTTTGGTATTGATATTTCTTATTTGGCATCTACTAACGGTAAACAAAGTCCACTTGCAAATACATTGCGATTCACTTTGCGTTTGAATTTTGGAGCGAAAGAAGAAGCTGAAGAATCAACAGACGCAAAACCAGAATAATATGAATATTCGTATTGGTTTCGGTGTTGATGTACATCAATTAGCAGATACTCACGAATTATTTATTGGCGGTAAAAAAATCGAATCAGATTTAGGCGCTGTTGGACATTCTGACGCGGATGTTCTTCTTCATGCAATTTGCGATGCTTTGCTTGGAGCAGCAAATTTGAGAGATATTGGTTTCCATTTTTCAGATACCGATCCAAAATTCAAAGGAATTGATTCTAAAATTTTGTTGCGTGAAGTAATGGTTTTATTAGAAAATCGTAATTATTCTGTGATTAACATTGATTGTACAGTCATTCTAGAAAAACCAAAATTGAATCCTCATATTCCTGAAATGCAAGAGATTATTGCTCAAATTCTTAAAGTTGAGAATGATTGTGTTTCAATTAAGGCAACTACGCACGAAAAAGTGGATTCTTTTGGAGAGCGTAAAGCTGTTAAAGCCTATGCCGTTTGTTTATTGAATAAAAATTAAGATCTAGCTTCTCATTTCCTTTTTTTCTTTGCCTAAGAAGTCATAATGGCTATATTTGTACCACTATTTTGATAAAGCATGAAAGTGAATCCAAACTATGATTCTAGAGAGAAATTACTAGAATTGTATAATAAACCTCTCCTAGAATTAGTATTTGAAGCTGCGACAATCCATCGTCAGTATCATAATCCGCGTGAAGTTCAAATGTCCTCTTTGTTGAGTATTAAAACTGGTGGATGTTCTGAAGATTGTGG
>JBDKHH010000332.1:0-5621 GCA_039797785.1 Bacteroidota bacterium
ATGCTCGTCACGATTTTGTTGCAAGCTTATCGCTACGCAGCAGAGCCGTTTTTCTTTGCACAAATGAAAAGCGATGAGAAGAATAAAGTCTATGCGAAAGTCATGAATTTCTTTGTGGCAATGGTGTGTTTGGTGTTTTTAGTCGTTTCCTTGAACATCGATATTTTCAAATTGTTCATTCGCAACGAAGCGTATTATGTTGGTTTAAAAGTGGTTCCAATTCTGCTGCTTGCAAATGTGTTCTTAGGAATTTATTACAATCAAAGTATTTGGTATAAACTCAGCGGACAAACAAAGTTCGGCGCATACATCGCGATAATTGGTGCAATCACAACCTTGGTGATCAATATGTTGTTTATTCCAACCTACGGTTACATGGCAAGTGCGTGGGCAACAATGATTGTGTATGCCTTGCAAATGGTTCTTTCCTATTATTTGGGTCAAAAATATTATCCAATCAAGTACAATTTGCGCAAATTCGCTCTGTATTTAGGTGTTGCTTTGTTGTTCTATTTCATCGCTTATTTGCTCGATATGCGCGGACCTTTTGGACGTTTCTTCGTGCACAATATGTTGATCATTGTTTACATTGGAATGGTTTACACCTTAGAAAAATCTGCTTTCAAAAAAGCCTAAGGCTTTGTTAATACTTCATTGTTCATTTCTAGCTGATTTTACGTCTTTTTCACGCTTTCTTTTTTCGTATTTTTGAAGTCAATTTTCAAGTAAATGCAAGTAAAAATTATTAACCGTTCAAAACATGCGCTTCCGGCTTACGAAACTTCGGCTTCTGCAGGGATGGATGTACGTGCAAATTTGGACGAAGCAATTGAGTTAAAACCACTTGAACGCGCCTTGGTAAAAACTGGTTTGTTCATGGAACTCCCTGTTGGATATGAATGTCAAGTTCGTCCACGTAGCGGATTGGCCTTGAAAAAAGGAATTACCGTGTTGAACTCACCAGGAACTGTAGATGCCGATTACCGAGGAGAAGTAGGTGTGATTTTAATTAATCTTTCCAACGAAACATTTGTTGTGGAAGATGGTGAACGCATTGCACAATTGGTATTTGCAGAAGTGGCGCAAGCTGAATGGACGCAAGTCGAAGAATTAACAGAAACAGATCGTGGTGCCGGAGGTTTTGGTAGCACAGGAGTGAAATGAGAATAGAATTTAGAGGTTAGTCCGTCGATGCGGAAGAATTTAGAAATTGACATTGATAAAACAAATGATTTTTGAATGTGCTTTAAATCACAATCACAAATCATGAATTAAGATTTTGTAAGATGAAAGTAATTGTTCCAATGGCGGGACGCGGAAGTCGCCTTCGCCCACATACATTAGTAACACCAAAACCATTAGTGCCAGTTGGTGGAAAACCGATTGTTCACCGTTTGGTAGAAGATATTGCTGCAGTTTGCACAGAAAAAATTGATGAAATCGCCTTTGTGATTGGTGATTTTGGTCCAGAAGTGGAAAAAGAATTAATTGAAGTTGCTGCTAAATTGGGCGCAATAGGTTCGATTCATTACCAAGAACAACCACTGGGAACAGCACATGCAGTATTGTGTGCAAAAGAGAAATTGGAAGGACCAGTTGTTGTTGCTTTTGCGGATACCTTGTTCAAGGCGAATTTCAAAATCGATCCAAACGACGATGGAATTTTATGGGTAAAACAAATTGAAGACCCAAGTGCTTTTGGAGTAATTAAAATGAATGAGCAAGGAGAAATCATTGACTTCGTTGAAAAACCAAAAGAATTTGTTTCCGATTTAGCGATGATTGGAATTTATTATTTCAAAGATGGCGCACGTTTACGTCAAGAATTGGAATACTTGATCGACAATGATATTATCAAAGGCGGTGAATACCAATTGCCAGATGGATTGCGTCGTTTGACGGAAGCAGGTTACAAATTCAAACCAGGAGAAGTTATTGAATGGTTGGATTGCGGAAACAAAGAAGTTACGGTTCACACGAACCAACGCGTTTTGGAATACGATTTCGAGAAAAACGTGAAAATGGTGAGCGAAACTGCTGAAATTATCGATTCAGTGATTATTCCACCGTGTTACATTGGTGAAAATGCTGTGATTGAAAATTCGGTTGTGGGTCCACACGTTTCGATTGGTAAAGGAACGCGTATCATCAATTCAGTGGTTTCGAATACGAATATTCAACAAAATTCAGAAGTCGCTAATGCCGTATTAGCAAACTCAATGATTGGATCGAACGCTTCGTATGTTGGTTCGGCACGAGATTTGAGCCTTGGCGATTTTTCAACAATAAACGAATGAGATTAATAACGTATATAGCTGTTGTTTCCTGCTTGACGTTGGTGGCGTGTAAGTCGACCAAAAATGCAAAGAAAGACGATCAAGTCTTTTCAGCGGCAGATTATCCGTACATCGAAAAGTTCCACGAAGGGGTTCGTTTGAAAGCTCGTGGACAAGTGACTGAAGCAATTACAAAGTTTGAAGAATGTCTGTTAATCAAACAAAACGATGACGCGGTTTATTACGCCTTGTCGGAATTGTACTTGATGAAAGAAGATCAAACGAAATCAGCTGAATACATTCAAAAAGCAGCGCAACTCGATCCGAAAAACATTTGGTATACCCAAGAAATGGCGTACATGTATTTTGAACGCGGAAATTATGCTGAATCGCTTAAAAACTTTGAGAAATTGGTAAAAAGCGAACCGCGAAATGTTGAATGGTTATACGGTTACGCTGAATGTTTGATGAAAGAAGGCAAAACAGCTGAAGCCATCAAAGCATTGGATCGAACGGAAGAGCAAATTGGGAAACATCCTGATTTAACGATTCAAAAATTCAACTTATACGTTCAAATAAAACAAGCTGAAAAAGGCATTCAGGAAATTGAAGCAATGCGCAAACAGTTTCCAGAAGATCCAAATCTTATTGCAACACTAGTCGATTATTATTTCCAAACTGGTCAAGAAAAAAAGGCCGTTGAAATGTTGGAGAAATTGACCCTTGCTTCACCTGAAAATGGACGCGCGCATTTAGCAATGGCTGATATTTATCGTCAACAAAAGAAACAGAAGGAAGCGTATGCTGAATTGAAAAAAGCGTTTGTTTGCGAGGATGTTGACATTGATACAAAGATGAAAATCTTGATAAACATTCACGAAACGAGCTTCAAAATTGATCCAGAAGTATACGAATTGGTAGATTTAGCGGTGCAACAACATCCTGAAGAAGCGAAAGCACATTCTATTCGTGGCGATTTTATGTTGCGTGCAGAAAAAGAGGATGAAGCCTTGATTTCCTACAAGGAAGCATTGAAATACGACAAAAAACAATATCCAATTTGGAACCAAGTATTGATCATGGAATACCAAAATGGAAAGTTTGAAGACTTGTACCAAGAGAGCAAAGAATGTTTGGAGTATTTTCCGTCAATTGCGACAGTTTACTTGTTGAATGGAGTAGGAGCAGTGCAAACAAAACGTTACGATGATGCAATTGCAGTTCTTGAAACAGGAAAAGATTTAGTCGTGAATGATAAAGAAATGGAAGCGGAAATGTTTGGTCAGCTCGGTGAAGCCTATTTCTATCAAGCGAAAAACGACTTAGGAAAAGAAAATTATGAGAAAGCATTGGCTTTAGATCCTGCGTCAAGTTTGTTGCGTAACAATTATGCGTATCGTTTAGCAATAGCTAAAATTGATCTCGATCATGCCTTAGAATTGATCAATGCGATTGTCGGTTCTGGCGAAACGGCTCATTTTGTAGACACCAAAGGATTCATTCTCTTCCAACAAGGAAAATACGCTGATGCAATGACTTTGTTCGAAAAAGCATATAAATCACAACCTTCTGACAAAATCGTCGTTGAACACATGGGTGACGCTTATTTTAAAACAGGAAACAAGGATAAAGCACTTGAATTTTGGAAAAAAGCAAAAGAATTAGGCTCAACAAATAAAAACCTTGATAAGAAAATTGAAAAGAAAGAGTACTATGATCCGAACTATTAATTTCTTTAGCCTTGCGGTGTCAATGCTCTTTTTGTTTTCGTGCGCAAAACAATTGACGGATACGCAACAGGAAAAATTACCGCGTAAAAAAGCACAGGAATTAATGGAGGTGATGGATAGTTTGTCGCACCGCAAACCTGATTTTTTCTATACGAAGATTTCAACGAGTTTCTCGGACACGACACGCAGCATCAATTTCAAAACGTCGATTCGAATGGTGAAAGATAGTGCGATTAACACATTGATTACCTACGCAAAAATTCCAATTGTCAATTCGATTATTACCCAAGACACAGTAAAAATTGTCAATAAGAAAGACAAATGTTACATCGTTCAAAGTTTGGGATACATCAAAGAAAATTTTGGAATCGATTTCAATTACCGCAACTTGGAAGAATTGATTCTCGGAATGCCATTGGATTACGACACAACACAAAAGTATTTCCAAATTCACGATCCATACAATTACATCATTTCTTCGCACAAAAAGAAAATGGCAAGACGAGGAGATCGACCTGAACGTTTGGATCGTCAGGATGAGAAAGATGATATCATCATAAAATATTATTTAACGAATGATGGACATGGATTGAAAGCCATGAACATTGAAAGTCCTGAAGATGGCACAACCATTCAAGTGGATTATTTGACGCGTGAAATGGTCGAAAACTACAATGTGCCAAAAGACGTAATGATCGTTATAACATCACCCAAAAATGTGATGCGTATTGAAATGAGCTACGACAAAGCGGAAATTAATCAACCGCAACCATTGTTTCTCGTAATTCCGGAAGGTTATGAAATGTGTAAGTAAACTTGTTTTAGTCCTTGGTTTCTTATCGAGCACTGTTGTGTTCGGTCAAGCTGCGAGCGAGAAATTGAAAACAGAACAATCGCGCCTTGAGAAGAAAATCAACAACACGAAATCACTTTTAGATAAATCGAAAAAGAACACTGAAACGTCGCTGAATGAATTGCGTTTGATTGATAATCAAATCAAATTCCGCGAAGAATTGGTGAACAACTTCGACAATCAAGTGCGTGGCGCTGAAATGAAAGTGATTGAAAAAGGAAGTGAAATCAAGAACTTACAAGAAAAACTTGCACGCCTAAAAGAACAATACAAAGCACTATTAATTTACGCGTACAAACACCGCAACAAATTCGGTCGTTTGATGTTTATTTTCGCTTCGAACAGCTACAATGAAGCCATCAAGCGTGGAAATTACTTGGAACGCGTTGCGGATATTCAGCAAAAACAATTCTTGATTATTCGTCAGCATCAAGGCTTAATCAAAAAAGAAATTTCTTCGATCGAGCAAGAAAAGCAGTACAAAATGCAAATCTTGGTAGAGAAAAAGAAAGAAAAAGAAGCCATCGAAAAGGATAAGCAAAAACAAGAAAAGGTATACAAGAAGTTCAAGCAAGAAGAATCCAAATTATTGACGCAATTGCGTGAAGACGAAAAGAAAAAAGAAGTCTTGAAGCAAAAAATCAACTCGGCTATTCAAAAAGAAATTGCTGCTGCTGAAGCAAAACGTGTCAAAGATGAAGCCGCTGCGAAGAAAAAAGCAAATGCTTCAACTACAACAAGTGGTTCTGGAACAAAACCTGC
>JBDKHH010000333.1:0-6808 GCA_039797785.1 Bacteroidota bacterium
GCATTTGGACCGGTAACCTGGGCACGACTGACATTAAAAACGGATAACACAAATAAAAAACAGAAGGTTCTCATGGCACAGGTATAAATGATTATACTGCAAGTAAGCAAATTTAACTGAGCTGATTCCTATTAATTTTTCGACAATAAAACACAAGTATACATGTCTAGCGTTTTCAGGGCTGTGTATGGCGAGGTGCATAAAAAGCAACTATGAAGCGCCCAGATTATGCTATTTGGACCATTTGTAAAACGTTAACAAACGTATAAAATGAAACAAATTAATTCATGACTAGCTAAAAATTCTGTTCTATATTTGCAATCGCAAGTTGTATTAACTTGCACTTAACCAATATTATAATCACTATGAGTAAAAAATTACGATCACTATTTGCGTTCATGGGAATGCTTGTTCTCTCTGGGACAAGTTTGGCACAAGGCAACTATTCCATGGATATTGACATCTCCGAACAAGCTTCGGTGAGTTTAACCAATTATCAAGTTGATTTAACTATCAACACAGAAGCGCTAATTCTTGCAGGGAAAATGAACGCTGATGGTTCTGACATGCGCTTTTATTCAGATTCTTGTCTTACCACAGCAATTCCTTTTTGGATAGAAAACGGGATTAATACAACTACAACAAACGTTTGGGTGAATGTTCCTTCGATTCCTGCGAGCACGGTAACATCAATTTATATGACTTATGGTGATCCGGCTGCCACACTTGCATCGGATTTTGCCTCAACTTTTCCCTTAGCGATTATTTCAGGTGGAGCACCTTTAAGCTTGACTGGTTCAATTGTTACGGATTGGTTTCAACTTGATGCGGGTGACTTGTTGTCATATGCAGCTAACGGAGTGCCATTAGCGATTACAGCGCGAAAAATCATCATCAATGGAACTGTAAATGGAAACGGTGCTGGTTATGCTGGTGGAGCATCTGGTGCGTTTAATCCAGGATCTGGACCTGGTGGAGGAGCACCGTCAAGTGCTTCTAACAGTGGATGCGGTGGCGGAAGTTACGGTGGAGTTGGTGGAACAGGTGGTTTCGATGCAGGTGATTCACCTGGTTTAGGCGGGGCTATTTATGGAACCGATACTGGAACAGATTATGACATGGGTTCTGGTGGAGCATCAAGTTCACCTAGTGCAGGAGGTGCAGGAGGTGGAGCTTTCGCTATGAATGCGGAATACATAACAATTACTGGAACCATTAATATGGACGGGGCTTCAGGTCAACAACCAGGCGGTGGTCAAGGCGCTGGCGGTGGCGCTGGTGGTAGCGTTGTAGCTATTGGAAAAGATGTATTGGTATCAGGTACAATTACCGCAAATGGTGGTAGTGGATCTATCGGAACAAGTACAGCCAACGATGATGGTGGTAGTGGAGCAGGAGGTAGAATTAAATTTCTCTATACTGGAACAATTACCAATATAGCAGCGATAAGTGCAAATGGTGGTCCTGTAGGACCGAATGGAACTGGTGGAGCTCCTACAGTGGGCGGTCCTGGTGTTATATTTGTAAGCTCACTTATTGCTCTCGATGATATGGTAATCAGCACAGGAAATGAAATTGACTACAACTTTACACCTTCAATTGTTGAGGTAGGGTCTTTATGTGTTGGTGAGACAATCACACTTTCTGCTGGTGGCAACTATTCAAGCTACTCATGGGAGCCTAACGGTGAAACCACTTCTTCTATTGCTGTTACTGCTGACGGAACATATACGCTTATTGCAGGCGTTCCTGGTGCTCCGATTGGATGTGATTTTACAGACACAACGGATGTTACAATCGCGTTCAATCCTCTTCCTGTGGTGGATTTGGGTGTCAATGATACGATTTGTACGACAGCATCAATTACCTTGGATGCTGGATCAGGATTCTCGGCTTACAATTGGAGCACAGGACCTTCAACTCAAACAGTAACCTTAAGTGGTGCAACTTTAGGATTGGGAGTATCTACAATCTCTGTTGATGTTACTGACGCGAACGGATGTGTAGGAACGGATGATGTTGACATCGTAGTTGAAGATTGTTCAATTGGTTTGAACGAAATGGACTTGGCTTACGCATTTGAGGTGTACCCGAATCCAGCAACAGATAATTTAATGGTAAGCGTTGAACTGGTGAATGAATTGCCAACTGCTCTTTTCATTACAGATATGAGCGGAAAAATTGTGTATTCACAATCAAATTTCAATACGCAAGGTGTTCAAATGATTGATGTTTCAGCATTTCAAGCAGGATCATACTTCTTGGAAATTTCGAATTCAAACGGACGTGCAACACGCATGATTGTAAAAAATTAATTTGACTCGAGTCATGTACACATGGCAAAACGAATCATAAAATAATTAAAGAGAGTCTTTCGGGACTCTCTTTTTTTATTTTTGGATCACTGGATTATTTAGTACTTCACGTTGAAAAATTAAAGTATCTCAGTGACGAGATTTTTTACAGACCTTTACGTTTTCATTGCGATACCTTAAATTTGATAGTAGAATAAACACGCCTAACAAAGACTTAGGTTTCTTTCGGTGATTCTGTTTCGAATCTATAAATGTGAACCAAAATATTTTTAACTTCGGCTTTGCTCTAGCTATGCGAAAGCAGGAGAAACGATTTTTTATAAAGTCGGGCAGAGGGGACGAATTAAACCGTTAGCAGAAATTTAATATGAAACAATACTTACTTTTAAGCTTCATTTTTCTTCAGTCCATTTGCCTTGGACAGAAAAAATCAACTCCACGAACCGATTTTAACACACTCTATGTTTGTTTGGACAGTGTTTCATACCTTAATTTATTTCAAAATACGTATTTGAAAGACACATTGTCGCTTTGCTGGGAGGCGGAACAAGAAACAACAACGGATTCTTATTCTGGAAAATATTTGATTGGAGAAGCTTCAACGATTGAATTTTTTCAACCGAAAAAAAACATTCAATTAGGAGATAATTTTGGAGACTTTGGGATTGAATTTAAAACCAGAAAAATTAATATGCTTAGCACAATCCTTGCAAAATGCAACGATTTAAACTATACGATTGATACATCTACGACTATAATGCTCTTGGATAGTTCAGAGATAAATTGGTATAAAACAATAAGTTTTAAGAATAGAACGAACGAATTGGCCATTTTAGAATATCAAAAGGAATACCTGGAAAATTTAGGCTTTACAAAGGAACAGATGAACAAGTCTATGAATTTCAAACAATTCAATACTGTTTTATCGAATGGTAATAAATATCCAAGACAATTTGAAAAGGTTAGCTACATCAAACTATATGCAGACAAAAAAATAATTGACGATTTACAAAAATTTGCAAAACTAAATAATTGCAAAAAAAAGGCGAACACGTTTTCGAACGGAGATATAACCATTGAATATGAAGAAGTTGAAAATTTGCCTCAATTTCCCATTCAAGAAATAGCTATTTCATTAGTGAATGACCAAGCTTCACGGATAGAAAAAATTAGTGAACATTTATCCCTGAAAATCGAAGGAAAAAAAGCGCGTTTTATCTTTAAAAATGTGAATGAATAAACTTCTGCAACATCGGTTTAGCGATATGCTTTCGATCTTACGATGACCGAAGGAGTCAGCAATGTTGTTAAAACTGGCTTTTATGAAAAAAAAATAGTTTATCTTCGAGTGTCATTTAGTTGAAAAGTTTGGGCCGTTCATTTGTTGTCGAAACGATAGAAGCAATTTTACAACCAAGCCTTTAAAATGTAAATACCATTAATCTAAACACGCTATTTTTAGTCCAATACTATAAAAGAAACCCTATGAAATCATTTTTATATGCAACACTATTTGTCGTTATTGGGGCATTCACCACATTTGGACAAATTTACACTGGACCAATCGCCAAGCCAACAAGTGGATATGGTTCTGATGGAAGTTATAGCATTGCCATAGAATCATTTTCAAACCCGAATTATCCGACCGAAGACATTAAAATTTTCTATCCTCAAGGAATTACATCGAGTGTTCCAACAATCTTTTACAGTCACGGTTTTGGTGGATATGATCCCGTTAACATACTAGGATTATTGAGTTTTGTTGCACGAAAAGGATATGCGATTGTTTTTGTACCCTACCAAACCACGGGTGTAACCAGCGCGCAACGATACGACAATCTGTTAAATGGCTTCATTAAATCAGCACGTGATTTTCCGTCTATAATTGATACGACACAGGTTGGATTCATGGGGCATTCATTTGGCGGTGGCGCAACCTTTGCAAATGCGTATCATTGTTTCACGAACCTGAATTGGGGTTTGTCTGGAAGGTTCATGTTTGCATCGGCGCAATGGTATTCATTAAATATTTCTCAATCGGAACTACTGACTTTTCCTAGCGATGTAAAATTGGTAACAATGGTTTACGAGAACGATAGTACGAATGATCATCGAATGGCGAATGACATTTTTAATACGATCAATATCCCTTCCTCAGAAAAAGATTACCTTTTAGTAAAATCTGACACCATCAGTTCATATACGTATGAAGCAATCCACGGTTTACCCAATACGGCTTCTGCATTTGATGCTTTGGATTATTATGCATTGTATCGTCACCTTGATGCATTGTGTGATTATACCTTTAATGGGAATTTAGCTGGAAAAGATGTTGCCTTAGGTAATGGTAGTTCAAACCAAATTTCAATGCCAGGCGGGATGGATAATTTAATACACAGCGATGCCCCAGACTTTTCACATCCACAAAGTACTTACACGTATCCGTGCAGTTCGATTCAAAATCCGAGACAATTGTATTGCACTACTGTTGCTTCAACCACTGAAATGGCAAGCAACGAAGATATTTCACTATTTCCAAATCCTACCAACTCTGAACTTCATATAGAAACAGAGTTCATTATTTCAAAAATTGAGATTTTCAATCTTCAAGGAGAACTTGTGAAAACAGCAGAAACAAAGAACATTTCAATTGATGAGTTACCGAACGGACTCTATTTTGTAAACGTAATTTTCAACGGCAAAAAGGCAGCAATAAAGAAAGTGGTGAAGGAATAATGAACGCTAACAAATACTCAAGCTCCATTTCGAGAATATACTTCGAGACAATAAATTTGAAAAAAAATTAGTTTATCTTCGGTTTTGTATCGCTGAAGCTTCGCGAACGCAAGAGTAACAATTTAGTTGTAAATAGTGCAGATACATGTATCTAAACCTTAAAATTAGTGAAGGATGATCGGGAAAATTTACACTGTAATAATAATTGTTTTGTTGAGTCTTACTTCAGTAGGATGCACGATTTATTTAAAGCCTTGTCCAAAAAAACTTGAATCCTATCAACCAACTTCAAGTTATAATTTCCACCAATTTTATGCTGCTGAATTTGAAGCTCGGATTGGAAAGGATGTGAACGATATGATTCATTTTGCCTTAAACTATTTAGATTCGACTTATTGGGTTCGAATTTCAACTGGTGATTCATTGCACCTTAGCGAAGATTATTTTACGGGAAACTACACTGTAAATGAAAGAGGAACAGTGATACTTCATGGAGACTCTCCATTTTTAAATGACACCTATCAAATTGTAACAAGCAAAAGATCGAAACAGGCATCTTTTCATGCAAAATATAAACTAACAGGAACGTATCGTATTCGTTACGGCAAAAAGAAACTCGGAGCCTATTGTGAAATTAACTTCCCCTGGGAATTGCAGGAATGTGTGATTGGAGAATGAAAAGCAGCTTGCGGATAGAACAAAGAATGAAAATGTAGTATACTTGTAATTCAGTTATCCTTTTATAAATAGAACCTTATGTTAAAATATACCCTTTCAATTACAATTGTACTATGAAAACAATCATAATCTTTTTCCTGCTTTTCATTTCATTCAGTTTGAGGGCACAATCAATTGGTGGACTATTGGTGAAATCAACTACCAATTTGACAAACAATCTTTCGGATAATAAACTAACAGACTCAACGATTGTTAGAATCGTTAATATTGGTTTGGCAATAGATACTACAATTTGTTTTTCTAAAACAAACAACTATCGAATTAACCTTAGAACAGGAAAATATAATCTAACATGCATAGCAGGCGAAAACTCAATCGAACTTCAAGATGTAATAATTTCAGGTGATCGAATTACCTTAGTGGAATTGCTTTTCGAACCAAAAGCCAAACTGAACTTTGTTGAACGACGTAAACGCAAGAATTTGTATTATAATTTTTAATAGCGTAAATAATACATCCAATGAAACCCATCCTAACCTTCTTTCTTCTGATCACTCTGTTTGCGTGCTCGCCACAAAGCAAAGAAGCCAATCGTATTGTTCCTACTAAACAAACTCAACTAGAGGATACACTTCAGAAATTAGCAGATGGACTCGAATTCAAAAATTACCAAAAACTAAAAAACTGTACTACAGAAAATGGCTACAGATCTTTGTTAAGTTGGTCGGATTCATTGAAGGATAGAACGTTTATTCATGATTTAAAAATGAATTTAAAAAAGTATGCTGTTGCTAATTTGAAAGATTGGGAAGACACAATGGTGATCATTTATCTCGGAAAACAAGATGAGGTTTTAGGAACAACTGGAGGATTTGTTGTTTTTAAACGAATTAATCAAGAATTGAAAATTGATGAATTTCGAGGAGGAAAATAAGTTTTATTCTTACTAATTTAACTGAATGAAATACTCCAAACACTATTCTAGCTAGATGTCTTCAATCTTGCTACGCAACAAATAGAGAACGTTGAAACAAAATAATTTTATCTTCGGAAAAACGAGCTATTTATAGAATCATTTC
>JBDKHH010000334.1:0-24907 GCA_039797785.1 Bacteroidota bacterium
ATCTTAAATTACTGAGAAAACGCTTGAAGAAATCGCAGGAAGAAGTCGCACAAGAATTAAATCTTACGCGTTCTTCGTATAGCGGATACGAAAATGGTGTTGCTCAACCCAATTTGGAAAGTCTTGTAGCGTTCAGCGAATACTATAAAGTGCCAATCGATGATTTGGTGAAGAAAGATTTTGAATCGTTTTCAGATTCGGAGTGGGAGCGCATCGATAAAGGTTTGTATGCCGATGTTAAAGGTCAAAAACTCCGCGTTCTTACTTCTGTCGTTGATCAAAACGAGGAAGAATTAATCGAAATGATTCCAATGAAAGCAAGTGCTGGTTATACTTCTGGCTATGCCGATCCAGATTACTTAAAAGTCTTACCAACGTTTCATTTGCCTTTCCTTTCGAAAAACAAAAAATACCGCTCATTCCCAATTAAAGGTGATTCAATGCCGCCAGTTGTGGAAGGTTCTTATGTTGTTGCTGAGTACATTCAAAACTGGATGACCATTCGCTCAGGAACGCCATGTATTGTGATCACGAAAGATGAAGGAATTGTGTTTAAAGTCGTTCACAATTTATTGGATACTTCTCAGTCGTTTCAGTTGTGTTCGACAAATACGTTCTACAAACCGTACATTGTTCACGCAAACAACATCATCGAAATGTGGAAGTTTGTCAACTATATTTCTCCTGAATTGCCAGAAGTACGCATGGATGACAATGATTTGAGCAAGTCGATTCAAGAATTACAGAAAGAAATCCACGAATTGAAAGTGGCGATCAATCGTTCGTAAATACCTGGGTGTTAGTTGGCGCAATAACTTGTGCCATTGAACTGAATTTTTTCGTCCAACATCAACTCTTTTAAGGCCAATTTGAGCTGTTCGTCCAGCGCAAATGTGTAGCGCGAACATTCTTCAAACGTTTTTTCTGTTTTCAGGAAACCGACCAAAAGCGCTTTTAATTCAGCGTTTTGATAGTCTTTTTTGTTTTTCTTTAAGCAAACATCGCATTTTCCGCATTCGTTCGATGCTTGTCCGAAATAGCGCAACAATTGCACCGAACGACATTCATCCAACAAAATAAAGTTTAAAGCTGCGTCCAATTTTGTTTGTGCATTGTCTTTTCGCGTTTGATATACTTCCGGCGACAAGGATAAATAATCATCCGGTAAACGCTCGTGCGTTAACGTTACAGAAGGCAATGAACTACTCCAGGAAACATCACAAACACCGTATTTTTCCATTTGCTTCAATTGACTTAGCAATTCGGTTTTATTAATGTTCAAACGCTTGGCAAATTCTGCCTCGTGAATTTCAAAATATTGATCAAAAATTCCAGGATAGGTGCGAGACATCAAAGTCGTAATGCCAACAAATTTGGAATGTTTAATCTGAAAATTGTACAATTCGCGGTTCCCAACGGAAAATTTCACCTTAGTAGGATGGAAGACGCCTTCCGAAAACACCAAATCGTTGTTCAATTCCAATATTTTCAAGGAATTATAAGTCTCCAGTGGATTCAATTGGAAATTGTCACACAACTTTTTGATTTCAAAGTGATAGGTTTCATCTTTTCCAGAACCAATGGCAATTTTCAAATGATTGCACAATGCACGATAAGTTGTCTTTACGCGCTCAATCGGCGGGAATTGTTGGTCGTTTTTCAATTTTAAATTGGCAACATCGTTCTCCTCCCAAAAAACAATCGTGCGCGATTCATTTCCATCTCTTCCAGCGCGTCCTGCTTCCTGAAAATAGGCTTCCAAGGACGGTGGAAATTCATAATGCAACACAAAACGAACGTCTGGTTTGTCGATTCCCATTCCAAAAGCGTTCGTCGCAACCATCACTTTAATTTTGTTCGATAACCAATCCGACAGCATCAAGTCGCGATCCTCCTTGGTCATTCCACCGTGATAAATTCCAACACTTACCTTATTCGCATGGAGTAAACGCGCCATTTCCTTCACACTTTTGCGTGTTTGGCAATAGACAATTCCACATTCGCCAACATGCTTTTGGCAGTATTCCAAAATGTTTGTTAGCTTATTATTCGTTTTGTATGCTTCGTAACTCAAGTTATTTCGCTCAAACGACGATTCGTGAATTTTTGGCTTATTCAGGCGTAATTGCTTAACAATATCTTCTCGAACACGGTCAGTTGCAGTTGCGGTCAAGGCGATAATTGGAATTTCAGGATGTATTTCGCGCAACTTATAGATTTCCTTGAATGAAGGTCTAAAATCATGTCCCCATTCTGAAATACAATGCGCTTCATCCACTACAATTAAACCAACATTCATCAATTTAAAGCGCTCAATGAACAATTTACTTTGAATGCGTTCTGGTGATGTGTACAAAAAATCCAATCCGCCAAAGCGCGCATTGTCAAGTGTAATATCGATTTCGCGGTAACTCATTCCACTGATAATCGACTTTGCACGAATGCCACGGGCTTGTAAATTTGCTACTTGGTCTTGCATCAAAGCAATCAATGGAGAAATCACCAATGTAATGCCTTCACGTGCAATTCCAGGTACTTGAAAACAGATTGATTTTCCGCCTCCGGTAGGTAAAAGTGCCATGGTGTCGTAGCCATTTATCGCATCGTCGACAATGTCTTCTTGGAGTGGTCGAAATTGATCGAATCCCCAGTATTTTTTTAGTATGTCGCGACTTTTGTCCATTAGCTTTTTAACAGGCTCAAAAATAAAGAAATTAATTTCTTTCTAGGCATTTCAAACTATTTGAAAGCTCAATGTTTCTAATTATATTCGCAACTTGAAAAACACATTATGTTACAAGACACACTTACAGTGAAGGTTACTAAAACCACTCATTCACGAATTGAAGAAGTAGATTGGAGCAATTTGCCTTTTGGTAAGATTTTCTCTGATCACATGTTGGTAATGGATTATAAGAATGGAGAATGGCAACAACCTGAAATTATGCCTTTCGGACCAATTCAAATGCATCCTGCAATGTCGGCTGTTCATTACGGACAATCGATTTTTGAAGGGATGAAAGCTAACAAAACTGAAAAAGGAGATATTTTAATTTTCCGTCCTGATATGAACGCGAAACGTTTCAAAGAATCATGTGAGCGCATGTGTATGCCAGTGATTCCTGAAGATGTTTTCACGGAATTAGTACGCAAGCTTGTTGAAGTTGATGAAAATTGGATTCCAGCGAAAGAAGGATATTCATTGTACATCAGACCGTTCTTGTTTGCTACAGACGAATTTATTGGAATTAAACCTTCTGACACCTACAAATTCATGATTTTCACTTGTCCTGTTGGTTCATACTACACAGAGCCTGTGAACGTGAAAATTGAAGAGCACTACACACGTGCATCTGTTGGTGGCGTTGGTCGTGCAAAAACTGCAGGAAACTACGGTGCAGCATTGTATCCAGCAAAACAAGGTCAATTGAATGGTTTCCACCAATTGGTTTGGACAGATGGAAAAGAGCATAAGTTTATTGAGGAATCAGGTACGATGAACATTGTATTTGTAATTAATGACACAATCATTACGCCATCTGAAGATGCAGATACAATTTTAAGAGGTGTTACAAAACGTTCGGTGATTGAAGTTGCTCAGAAATGGGGAATTCCAGTTGAAGAGCGCAAAGTCTCTGTTGAGGAAATTGTAACAGCAATTAAAGAAGGTAAATTACAAGATGCATTTGGAGCGGGAACAGCTGCGACAATTGCTCCGATTATAAAAATTGGATTCAGAGATGAAATTCTTGAATTGCCACCAGTTGAAACGCGTGTGATTTCAACGAAAATCAAAAATTACTTAGATGATCTAAAAGCAGGGAAAATCGAAGATGAATTCGGTTGGTGCTTGAAAGTATAATTGAAAAGTCCCGTTTTTAGCGGGACTTTTTTTATGGAATAATTCTCAAACTTCATCATAGGTAAAATTCTTTGTATGAAATCGATTCTAACGTTTTTGTTTTTCGTGACTTGTGTTGCTTTGTATGCTCAGGAGGATTCTGTTCTTGTTCGATTTGAAATCGTCGACAAAACCTATAAAGAAGGAATTCAAAATGTGAATGCTACTTTGCAAATTAACAATAAAACGATTATTCGCTCTTCGAATTCGAAAGGACGCATTTCTGTTTACGTGCCGAACAATGCACAATTGAATTATCAGTTAACACATCCACTTTTTGAGTCGTACAGTGGAACGAAGAAAGTTGCACTAAAATCAAGCGCCGATACTTCATTTATTTCAGTTGAAATGCTTTCTTACAAAGGCAAAACGTTAAATTCTGTAACCGTAAAAGCCCCAGGTATTCCTGATACAGTTTTTGAATCGAAACGCTTGAGTGTTGCAGATTTTGAGTTGTTGAAGAATGGTCAAATGGTTTTATTGGCGTATCCAAAGCAATTGAAAAAGGGAAGTGAACTTCTGTTGTATAATGGATTGGAAGTGGTAAATACTTTCAGTGTTCCGGGCACTGCGGAGGAATTGGTTAGAGATTATCGCGGAAATCCACATGTTTTGTGCAAGGACAATGTGTATGGTTTGTACGTCTCGAATAGCCAAATTGGTATTAGCACCCTAGATAAAGCGTATTATTTGAAATACTTGGCGCCAATTGTTGATACGAACTATTCAAAAATGTTCTTTTCAAATTTCTCGAAAGATTATCCAGCATTTGACTATTACGCCTTCGATCAATTCGATTCGACCTATTCAAAAATCATTGAAATTGAAGATGAATTGATGATGGAATTGTATCGTTCTGAGTACAAATGGGTTGATGTTCGAACAAAGCTGTGGGCGAAGAACAAGGAATATGAAACAGGGATTGACGCTGAAATTTGGGTTGGTGCCAATTACTTCACACAATCGTTGTATTACAAAGAGTTGTATGCGCCCATGTTTGTGAAAAACGACACAGTATTTGTCTTCGATTATTACAAGGATAAATTATTCAAATTTGATGCTGCTGGAAATCGATTGGACAGTGTTGCCATCTATCATCATTATCAGCCTAAAACAACAGGATGGAAAAAGCAATTGATTCAAGATCAAACGACAGGTGAAGTGTACGCCGTTTTCGACATTGCTGGATTCACCTATTTAGGCTTGGTCAATTTGCAAACGGGTGAAATTAAGGAGAAGGTAAAGCTAGAATTTCGTTACATCGATAAAATAGCGATACAAGATAATTTTGTGTATTATATCTATCGTCCGTTTGAGTCAACTCAAAAGAAATTCTTGTACAAGGAACGTTTACCGTATGAATTTGGTAAAGCGAAAGTTCCTTATGGCAACGAAACTTCGATCGATACAGGTAAATGATCTGAGTATCCTCCAAGATATTTACTTCCACCGTATGTTCTGAAAGGAACTACTTGACCTTTGTATTCTTCCAATAGGAAATCAAATGCATGAATCTCACCTGAATTTGGTACTAAACTTATCGATTTTTTCTGCTTACACTTTTTATTGATCATTCCGTTTGAAACCATAATGTGGTCCAAAACATCCCATTCTCCTTTGTAATTGTATGAACCACCGAAATCTCCCGATAACGCAGTGATTTGTGGCGTTAACTTTTCTGCAACTGACTGTGGAGCTTTGTTAGAAGGATAATCATTCAAATCGCCCATGAAAACGATTTTAGCATTTTTATTTTCGCTTAGCAATGAATCAATGAACGTGCGCGCATTTTTTGCTGCTTCCAAACGATTTGGTTCACTTGCTTCTTGTCCACCGCCACGGCTTGGCCAGTGATTCACCATGACAATGATTGTTTCTTTTTTGTAAGAGAATTTCCCCCAAACAATGTCTCTTGTTGCGCGTGCTTCAGCTCCAGGCAATGAGAATCGAATGTATCCGGATTCGACAAGTTTCATGGTTGAGCTGTCATAAATTAAGGCAACGTCAACGCCACGTGCATCAGCACTTTCGTAGTGAACCAAACCGTAATTGTTCAATTTAACAGAATGTTTCATGACATCGCGCACAACTGTCGCATTTTCAATTTCACACATTCCGATGAACAAAGGATTCGAAAAATTGTCAAATACCTTATTGATATGGTCTAATTTTTCGTTGTAACGTGCAGAATTCCAAGCATTTTTTCCAGCGGGTAAAAACTCAGCATCATCATTCGCACCATCCAAGGTATCGAATAGGTTTTCAACGTTGTAAAATGCGATTTCACGTGTTGATTGAGCTTGAAGACTAGTTGCAATTACAAGAGTAAATGCGAAAATGTTAAGGAATTTCATGAACAAAATTTTTGTAAAGATAATGAAACGAAAGCGCTTGAAGTGGACATCTTAATTAATTTTCTGTGAAGAAATAATCCAGCGTCGAGCCAACGGTCCTTCGCAAAAAATAAGATCCAAAATAGACATGTTCGGTTCAAATTGATTGCTTGGTGAAAAGACTTGTGTGTAGGAACGGATATCTGAACAATCATCGAATTCATCGTTTCGAAAATCGAGTGCTTCTTGCGGAGAAATGTATTCTGATGAAAAAGTCAATTTCTTATCTAGATCAAGCCATTCGAAAATACGATCTGTAATTGTAGCATTAAACTTTACAAGTGAAGATTCTGTCTGATAGATTAAATCATGCACTTCTGGCCCATAATGATCAAAAAATGGGGCAGAGGAGTAAGCACTTTCAATCGCTTTCCAATGAATTTTACGCCAATCCGTTTCAGTACTTAGAACAGCATCGTCCATCGAAGTTTTGGAACCATTTTTACGCTCAATCGGAATTGAAAGCACCAAAGGACCATTTGCACTAAGAATCGTGCAACGAGAACGTACAGTTTGCTTAATAAAATGCTCTTTCGTTTCAATGATTGTGTTTTCAGAGGCAATTAGTTTTCTGAAATAATCAATGTTCCCGAAATAAGCAACAGGAAATACAGCAGGCATTAGTGAATCATCTTGAACAAACGATCCCAACGAACACCAATTGATGGATCAGCAGCTTTTGAGAACCAAACCATAGAAGCACGTCCAACGATGTGGTCTTCTGGTACAAATCCCCAAATACGTGAATCCGCTGAATTGTAGCGATTATCACCCATCAACCAATAGTAATTCATACCAAACGTGTATTTGCTTGTTTTCTTACCATCGATGTAAATACCGTCTTTCTTTTCAGCCAAGGTATGTCCTTCGTAAGCAGTGATGATGCGACGATACCAAGCAATGTTCTTCGCTGAAATAGAAATTGTTTGTCCTTTACGCGGGATTTGGAATTTCGTGAAGTCTGTAACCGTATTGTTGATGTTTGGATCTTTCGGGAAGACGCCAAGATTTGTCAACATTTGCATAGAAGTTGGCGCTACTTTACTTGTATCCGAATATTGAGGATAACGCACCAAATCAAACTTCGCATCTGGATTTTTCTTTTTTAACTGAGTCAATTGCGATTTCGTTAAGTTCATGATGTACGTTTTTCCATCACTTAACAATTCATAATCTCCACGCATTTCTTCCAAGCCAAATCGCTCTTGAAACGCAATTTTTGACATCGGAGAGAAGTTTGTTACCGTGTATTGTAGATTTTGGAATTCAGCTACATGTGCTGGTTTGTTGTTTACGTAAAGAACTGAATTTTTAATTTCAATCCAATCACCTGGTAAGCCAACACAACGTTTAATGTAATTCTCGCGTTTATCTACAGGTCGGTATACCAATCCATAATGTTCAATATAATTCAAACCTTTTTCTGGCATTCCACCACGACAATACGTGATTCCTCCTGCCATACCCTTACGAGCTTCAGATTTCCAAGATTCAATTGAATTGAAAAATTCAGGAGCATACTTATCAATCATCATTTGAAACGCTAGTTCTCCGTCATTGTTTGCTTCGATTTTCAATGCATTCAAATCAGCAGTGCGCGTTTGCTCAAAATTAGATCTCCAATAGAAAAATGCTTCGTCATTTAAAATTTGGTAATAATCATGTCCCATTAATCCGTTCGGCATACGTGGATCATAAACAGCTGTATCACCAGAAGGATAGTTGAATACCACTACATCGTAGCGATTGACAGCACTAAAACCAGGTAAACGTGTGTAAGATCCTTTTTCCAATGTTGTATACGATTTTACATTTACCCATGGAACAGTGTTGTGTACCAAAGGAAATGAAAGTGGAGTAACAGGAACTTTTGGTCCATACGCCAATTTATTCACGAACAAGAAATCGCCAACTAACAAGGTTTTTTCCATCGAACCAGTAGGAATTTGAAATGGTTCAAAAACATACGTACGAATGATACTTGCTGCAACCAATGCAAAAATGATTGAATCTCCCCATTCTTTCACTTTTGAGCGTGCTCCTGGTTTCTCACGTGTAATCGCATTGAGAAGAAGTGCAATCGCGTGTCCGATAATAGGTAAAGCAAGGAACAACGCTAAATGATCGCCCCATTTTCTAATTTCTGTTTCACGACTGTTTGCCCAATTGGTTTCAGGAAGAATGTCAGCATTCGAATTGGCAATTTTTGCCATAATTAAGTAAGGAAAGAAAATTCCTTGTAAGGTATCAACGAATGAAAAATAGCCAAAACGACGAATATAAGAAGTGTTTACAACTGACCACATTACCAAATGCACACCAGGGAAAACCATTAATAAGGCCCAAAATGGCTTCTTACATGAGATTTTAAAGGCTACATAATAATTGTAAACCGGAATCAATGCTTCCCATGGTTGATGACCAGCTTGCTTGAAACTTTTGAACCACATCGCCAAATAGGGATGTACCAATAAAAACAAATAGAAATAGATAAAAGCCATTAGTTTGTAAGATTTAATACGTCATTCATAGTGAAAACACCTTTTTTGTTAAATACAAATTCAGCAGCAATCACGGCTCCAAGAGCAAACCCTGTTCGGTTGTGCGCCTCGTGTGAAATGGTGATGGTATCAACAGGTGAAGTATATTTGATAATATGTGTTCCAGGAACATCTGGTGAACGGAAAGAAGTGACACCTAATTGGCCATCAACCGTGTGAGGTGCGTTTTCTTCACCTAAAACCCATGATGAATAATCTGTGTTATTCTCCAAAATTCCATTCGCTAAAGTAATTGCAGTTCCACTTGGCGCGTCCAATTTTTGTAAATGATGAATTTCTTCCATGCACGCTTTGTAGTCCGTTTGACCTCTCATCAATTGGGCTAAACGCTTATTGATTTCAAAGAAAATGTTTACTCCAATTGAAAAATTACTTGCATGTAAGAATGTTCCATTGCTCGTGTTTACCAAATCAGTTATTTCTGAAAGGTGCTCATGCCACGCTGTCGTTCCAACAACAATGGGACATTTTTGATCGATACACGTTTTGATATGGTCTACAGCAAGTTCAGGTCGGGTAAATTCTATTGCAACATCGGCCAACGACAAATCAACCTCAGAAATAAGGGATTCACTGTTGACAATCGCAACAATCGTATGTCCACGTTCTAAAGCAATTTTCTCGATTGCTTTTCCCATTTTTCCGTAACCAATTAATGCAATATTCATTTTTTATGTTTGTTAAACAAAATTAGATTTTTAGAGCGCTTTTACAAGTCTTTTAACGAAAATTAAAACGAAGATTTATTCCAGCGGCATTTTGACCGAAATAAGCGGGGTGAATTGCTAATGACAAATCTTCTGATATATCAAATTTAACAAAATGCGCTTCAATTCCAGCATCAACCAATTGAATCAAATAAATCGCTCCCAATCCTAAGATATTTAAATCACGTCGATTCAAATATTGGTTGTACAATAAATCAATAGCACTTTCATCATATAATTCCCATTGAGGATCAACAGAGATTCCATAATCAATGCGGTATTCATATTCTTTACGCAGTGAAAGTTGCGTTTTTTGATTGGAAATTAAAAAATAGGTCATTGTTCCCAAACCAGCATAAATCAAAGGAACTTTCCAAAATGCTTTTTTCTGGCCTTTCGGCATGGCGATATGATTGTAGACTTGTCCAGCACCAGGAAGAATAGCCGAGTAAATGACTGCTTTCTTAGGTGAATGAACTTTTACAGTATCAAGAGGAGGTTGACTCGATAACGAATCTTGTGAAAAGGAAAAGTTTCCAATGCACAATAGTATTAAGACAACCAGTGATCGCATTAACGATTTAGGATTTCGATGATTCTATTTAAATCTACTTCAGAATTGAAGTTTACAATGATTTTACCATTTCCAGAAGTTGATTTTTTAATTTCAATTTTCGTAGAAAGCTTATCGCTTAAATGTTCTTTAAACGTAGATTGTGAGCTTGTTACACTTGGAGTACGCGTTGTTTTTACATCAACACCAGGAGTTTCAGTGCGCGGTTCAACGTATCCTTCACGAATCAACGCTTCTGCATCACGAACAGATAAACCATCCAAAACGATTCGGTTAAAAATCGCCATTTGTAAATCTTCGTCCCCAGCAGAAACCAAGGCACGAGCGTGACCCATAGAAATAACACTGTCGCGAACGGATGCTTGAATATCAGCAGGTAATTTCAATAAACGCAAATGATTCGTAATGCTTGAACGTGACTTTGCGATTTTTTGACTCAATTGATCTTGTGTTAAATCACATTCTTCAATTAAGCGAGAATACGAAAGAGCAACCTCGATTGCGTTTAAGTCCTCACGTTGGATATTTTCAACCAATGCCATTTCAAGCATCGTTTGATCATTTGCAACACGAATGTATGCAGGAACTTCCGTTAATCCAGCTAATTGAGATGCTCTAAAACGACGTTCACCTGAAATTAATTGGTATTTATCACGGCCCAATTTACGAACCGTCAACGGTTGAATGATACCGTGAATTGCAATCGATTGACTCAATTCATCCAAAGCAGCTTGCTCAAAATGCGTACGTGGGTTGAATGGATTCGCTTCGATACTTTCGATTGAAAGCATAGAGACAGAACCGACAACACCAGCATTGTCTGATTTAGATGTAATATCTGTTTCAGAATTTTCTAATAAGGCACTTAAACCTTTACCAAGAGCAGAACGTTTTTTTGTATTAGAGCTCATCGTTGAATTCAATTATTTTATCCTCGTTACCGATTTTTGTTAGATTGTTTCTTTGCAAAATTTCGCGGGCAAAATTAAGATAATTTATCGAACCTTTGCTTGCTGCATCATGCATCACGATTGTTTCACCGAAACTTGGCGCTTCGCCTAATTTCGTATTGCGGTGAATAACTGTATCGAAAACCAACTCTTGGAAATGTGTTTTCACTTCATCAACAACTTGATTTGCAAGGCGTAAACGTGTGTCATACATTGTCAAAAGAATTCCTTCGATTTCTAAGTCTTGATTCAAACGACCTTGAACAATTTTAATTGTATTTAACAATTTACCCAATCCTTCCAATGCAAAATATTCACACTGAACTGGAACCATAACTGAATCTGCAGCCGTTAAAGCGTTCACAGTAATCAAACCAAGAGAAGGTGAACAGTCGATGATAATGAAATCATATTGATCACGAATTTTTTCCAAGGCCAATTTCAACATGTGCTCACGGTTTGGAAGGTTAATCATTTCCAATTCCGCACCAACTAAGTCGATGTGCGATGGTAAAATATCCAAATTTGGATTTTCTGTTTGAATAATCAATTCCGAAGGATGAACTTCGTTGATTAAACAATCATAAATATTTTTTGTGTTTTTTGGGTCTAAGCCAACACCAGATGTGGCATTCGCTTGCGGGTCAGCATCTACAATAAGCGTTTTATACTCCAGCACTCCCAAACATCCACCTAGATTGATAGCAGTTGTTGTTTTTCCAACTCCACCTTTCTGATTCGCAATTGCAATTATTTTTCCCATTTTAAATTCGTGTATTAAACGATAAAGATACAATTATCAAACAGGAATAACGAATTAAGTTATCCTAAATTATTAACCAAGACAATGTTGATATTGCTTGAAAAAGTCTGTAAATAGTACTTGAATTTATAAGTCGTCGAAAGAAACAGCCGAATAATTTGAAACATTCTCGTCAGAATCAACATATTCGCCAGAATCTCTTAATTCATCAATTTTCGACAATACATCTTCCAATCCTTCTCTGAATTTCTCAAAATCTTCTTTGTACAAGAAAATTTTGTGTTTTTGATAGTTGTCGCGTCCATCATCATTGAACGTTTTTTTACTTTCCGTCAAAGTGATGTATAGGTCGTTTCCTTTCGTAGATTTCACGTCGAAGAAGTATGTTCTTTTCCCCGCACGAACAACTTTCGAATAAACTTCGTTGTTTTTATCATTTTCCATAGTTCTCACAACATTTAGGTTCTAACAAATATGGTATTTTTTTTTAAAAGAACAAATTCTGTTGATATCTTATCACTTTTCTTCAGCTAATTGCTTGTGGTACATGTCTGTATAATGACCGTTTTGCGCCAATAACTCATCATGTGAACCCTGTTCAATAACTTTTCCATGATCCAAAACAATTATGTTTGACGCATTCCGAATGGACGAGATTCGATGACTAACAATAACTGTTGTTCGGCTCTTTGTGTCTTCTTGTAAATTTGAGAGAATTATTTCTTCCGTTTCAGTATCAACCGCAGATAAACAATCGTCTAGAACCAATAACTTTGGTTTGCGAATTAAGGCTCTTGCGATACTAACGCGCTGTTTTTGTCCACCACTCAGGTTCACACCTCGTTCACCCAAAATGGTTTCAAATTGATCTGGAAAAGCTTCGATATTGTGTAATACGTGCGCTTTTCGTGCTGCTTCTTTAATTTCTTCCGGTTGAACGTCATCATTTCTACCAAAGCGAATATTTTCTGCAATGGTTTCTGAAAATAGAAATACTTCTTGTGGGACAACACCTGTTTGATTTCGGTATTCGTCTAAATTCACGCTTTTTAAGTCGGTTCCGTTGACAGTGATTGATCCGTTTGTTGGGTCAAATTGACGCATCAAAATATTGACAATCGTTGATTTTCCACTTCCCGTTCGACCAATAATGGCAAATGTCTCGCCTTCTTTGATTGTGAAATTTAAATTGTTCAATGCGACAATTCCAGAATTTGGATAGGTGTAACTTACATTGTTAAATTCTATATCACCTTTTAGTTCAAAAGAATCGTGGTTCTTGTTTACGATTTCAGGTTGAATCTGAAGGAATTCATTGATGCGTTTTTGTGACGCCGCAGCTCGCTGATTAATGGATGTTACCCAACCTAAACTTGCGAAAGGCCAAGTTAACTTATTGACGAACATGATGAACGCTAATATTCCACCTACCGAAATCGCTTTGTCAAATGCCAATAATCCACCAATGTAAATAGCTGTAATTGTACTTACACCAATTAAGAAAACGATTGTCGGCATGAAAAGCGAATTCACCAAAACCAAACGCATATTTTTCTTTTTGTAATTCAATGACGAAGCGTTGAATTTTTCGTGTGTTTCTTTTTCTCGACTATATGCCTTAACGACGCGAATCCCAGCAAATGTTTCTTGTGCAATGGTCGATAAAAGAGACTGCTCTTTCTGTACTTCCGTGCTCAAGCTATTCATTTTCGATGATACCTTGTAAATCAAAAAAGACATGATTGGCAATGGAATCAATACAAACAAGGTCAACCATGCATTTAAATCAATCATTTGAAAAATAACCAAGAAAAATAACGCAACCAAGTTGATGGAGTACATGATTCCTGGTCCAAGATACATGCGCACTTGGCTAACATCTTCCGAAATGCGGTTCATTAAATCTCCTGTTGCATTTTTTTTGTAGAACGAATAATCTAAGCGCTGATAGTGTGCATAAATTTCATTTTTCAAATCGAATTCGATTAAACGCGACATAACGATAATGGCTTGTCGTGTTAAAAAGAGGAAAAAACCACTTAAAACGGAATATAAAACATACAATCCACCAATTTTTAACGCCAAAAATATGATTTCTGATGTTGTATTGATAGATGTGTTTTTGAGTAATTGATCTGTTGCATCTCCCACATATTTAGGCATTTTGACTCCGAAATAGTTAGAAATAACGATAAAAACAATGCCGAGTAAAAACCGCCATTTGTATTTAAAGAAATATTTGTTGAGATAGCTCAGTGACTTCATACGATTAATTTCCTATTTTTGTGCCCAAGATTGCAAAGCGATGCAAAAATAGACATTCGGCTTGAATTAAGTTTATAACACATATCGTTTAAATATGTTTGAGGTAAAAAATATTGAGGAAACAAACCTCCTAGAAAATCCAGTTATTGCTCAGATGAGCAAATACAATCACGAACAATTATTATTTTGTAATGATAATGAAACCGGTTTAAAAGCAATTATTGCTGTACATAACACGGTTTTAGGTCCTGCATTGGGAGGAACTCGCATGTGGGCGTACAACAATGAAGTTGATGCGTTGACAGATGTTTTGCGTTTATCACGTGGTATGACGTATAAGAACTCTATTTCAGGATTAAATCTTGGTGGTGGAAAAGCGGTTATCATCGGTGATGCACGAACAATGAAATCAGAAGCGTTGATGCGTCGTTTTGGTAAATTCGTAAACAGTCTTGGTGGAAAATACATTACAGCAGAAGATGTTGGTATTGGAACAGCAGACATGGTTTATGTGAATATGGAAACGAATCATGTAGTTGGTTTGCCAGGAAAAAGTGGCGATCCATCTCCAGTTACTGCCCACGGAGTTTACGTTGGAATGAAAGCGTGTGCTAAGGAACAATTTGGTTCAGATTCATTAGCAGGTAAAAAAGTTGCAGTTCAAGGTGTTGGACACGTTGGAGAATATTTAGTTGCAGCTTTGGCGAAAGAAAATGCTGAAATTTATATTACAGATATTCATGAACCATCATTGAAACGTGTTGCTCAAACATACGGAGCGCATGTTGTTGGATTAGATGAAATCTATGATGTTGATATGGATATTTATGCTCCATGTGCATTAGGTGCAACAGTAAATGAAGAAACATTGTCACGTTTGAAATGTTCAATCATTGCTGGAGCAGCAAACAATCAATTGCGTCAAGAAGATATTCATGGACGAATGGTTGTTGAAAAAGGAATTATTTACGCACCAGATTTTGCGTTGAACGCTGGTGGTGTAATCAATTGTTATTCTGAAGTAAAAGGTTTGTCTCCTGAATGGGCGATGGGTAAAGCGGAAGAAATTTACAATACGATTGGAAATATTGTTAAGCGTTCAAGCGCGGAAAACATTCCAACGTACCAAATTGCCAACAAAATGGCGGAAGAGAGAATTGAAGCGATAGGAAAAGTGAAATTGCCATTATAAAATGTTAAACAGAAGACACCTAAGAATTAAAGTATTACAAGCATTATACGCTTATTTTCAATCGAACGAAGATAATTTTCGTCGTACTGAGAATGAGCTAATGCAAGCAGTTGAGCGAATCCAAGATTTGTATTTATATCTTTTATTATCGTTCTCAGAAATCAAAAGTATTGCTGAAAACAGAATTGAAGAAAATACAAAGAAAATTCGTCCATCGGAGGAAGATTTAAACCCGAACACAAAGTTTATTGACAACAAAATCATTCGTTTATTGGAAGAGAATAAAGAATTGAGACGTTTGTCAGAAGAGCGTAAAGTGAATTGGGTAGGAGATGAGCACCAAGAAATGTTCAGAAAAATGTTCTTGATTATTAAAGATAGCGAGATCTATTTTGAGTACATGAACAATGAATCGAAAACATTTGAAGATGACAAGGCATTTGCTTTGGAGTTGTTTAAAGTGGAGATTGCAAATTCTGAATTGTTATACAATTTCTTTGAAGAGAAAAGTATTCATTGGATGGATGACATTGATTTAGCTTGTTCAATGGTGTTGAAAACGCTTAAGTCTGTGAATGAAGGTGAAGTAATTGAATTGCTTCCTTTGTATAAAGTTGATGACGATGAGCAAGAATTTATTCGCGAACTATTGAGAAAAACAATCTCAATGGATAAAGAGAATGAAGCATTGATTGATGAATTGACTAAAAATTGGGAATTGGATCGCATTGCTAAAATGGATGTTATTTTAATGAAAATGGCCATTACAGAATTGCAGATATTCAACAATATTCCAACAAAAGTGACTTTGAACGAGTACATTGAAATTTCCAAATTTTACAGTACTCCAAAAAGTAATGGTTTCATCAATGGAATTTTAGATAAAGCAATAGACCGTTTACAAACTGAAAAGAAAATTGTAAAAATTGGTCGTGGATTAATGAATTAATAAGTGAATAGTATGAAAAAAATAGTTTTCTTTTTACCTGTTTTAGCTTTGATGTTGTCTTGTAACAACACTGAGGATGTTATCGTTGGAAACAAAACGTCAATGCAAGTTGAGCCAGTATTTGATGGTGGAACAGTTGTAAAAGGTGAGGTGATTAAAGCGGAATTTGTTGTGAAAAACACGGGGAATTATCCATTGATTATTGCAGAAGTAAAACCAGGATGTTCTTGTACAATTGCTGATAAGCCAGAAGATCCAATTAAACCAGGACAAGAAGCGATTATTAAAGCAGAAGTTTCAACAAAAAATGCTGCAGCTGGAGCACCTTTGTCAAAATCGGTTCGCGTTGTTGCAAATACAGAGCCTTCAATTACTGAATTGGTAATTAAAGCGAATATTAAATAATAAATACATCTATAAAATAAAGCAAAATGCAAGGAGGAGGATCTTTAATGATGATTGTCATGATGTTGGTAGTTTTCTACTTTTTCATGATTCGTCCACAAATGAAAAAACAAAAAGAATTGAAAAAATTCCGTGAAGCAATGAAACCAGGTGATAAAGTTGTTACAATTGGTGGAATTCACGGTAAAATTCTTGAAATGGCAGATTCAACTGTTTTGATTAGTTCTGAAGGGACTAAAATTAGAATTGAAAAAAGTGCAATTGCATCTTCATCAGAAGATCAGTTGATGGCTAAATAATTGAATTGTTCGACAATTGAAAAACCGCTAATCATTGGCGGTTTTTTTTTGCTTAAAATTTCAAACGTTGAAAAAATAGATTTTTTTGTATATTTACTCAACAGAAATGTGCTATTACATTGAAACCATGACTTTATGAAGAATTTTTTATCGCTCATTTTAATTGTTATTCTTTCCGCTTGCGCTCAGGATAAGCCGTGTACCGACTGTGAATCGTGTGGTGTTAATCTAAATGTTAAGGAAGTTAGTATGGAAGACGCCTTAGCAAAAGCAAAAACAGGTCCAGCACAAGTAGATACAACTGAATTACAAGAATCAATGGCGAAAATTGAAGAGAAATACGGTGAACAATGGGATTTTTGTGATTGTGTTGTAAAAGGTGATTCAATTAATAAAGCTTTTTCAAAACCAAATTTACCTGATGCAGAATTTGATCGCTTGGCGGCTCGATTCGACGTTATTGATGAAAAATGTCAAGCATTTAGAATCCAAGATGCAAATAGAACACCCGAACAGCGTGCTGCGCATGAAAAGAAAGTTCGTAAGTGTTTAAGAGATGCAGGCATAAAAAACTAGTACTTTCAACGCATTTGTTAAACCGTTCATCAAATTGTGGATGAAAAAATCACTTTCCATTATTGTGTTTGAGTATTTTTTTTTAGATTTATCAGAATTTAAAACAATCTTATGAAAAAAATGATCTTAACTACTACTGCAATTGCTGCTTTAGTATTGGCTTCTTGCGGTAAAAGTGAAGTATGTGACTGCGCAGATACATTCTTAGAAATGTCTAAAGAAATGAAAGCTATGCAAGATGCTGGAACAAAACCAGAAGAAATGGCTGCTAAAATGTCAGAAATCGAAACTAAATACAAAGCTGACATGGAAAAATGTCAAAAATTAGACGAAGGTAAAACTGACGCTGAGAAAAAAGCAATGGAAAAAGAATTGAAAGAATGTGATTCTTTCAAAGAAATGGAAGCTTTGATGAAAAAATAATTAATCGCACTCGATTATAATTTTTAAAAGTGGAGATTCGAAAGAGTCTCCACTTTTTTTGTTTAATTTTGTTTCGTGAAGTTCAAAAAGATCATAGCTTATTGTTTATTGTTGAGTTTTTTCGTTGTGCTAACACCGAGAAGCTTTTGGCATGACTGTGATCACCATCATTCTTCCAATCAAAAAGAAACAGTTGCAAAAGAAAAGGATTGTTTTGCCTGTGATTTCAGTTTAGGAATTATAGACCAACCACAACAATTTTCGTATCGTTTTAGTAAAGCATATTTTGCTAAATTCGATTTAACAATTGCGTCGCTTTATTTCACAAAGAAATTCAAGCAATTTTCCCATCGGGGTCCCCCAATTAGTTAATGAATTAAATAAATGTTATCACTCAAACGAGTGACTATTTTGGATTGTCAGCAATTTTCATGTCTGACATAATTTTCATTAGCTAAAAATTATAAAATGAATCGTTTTATTGCAATCATAGGAGCTATCCTATGTATAAATGGCATGTATGCCCAATCGTTTAGTGGTGTAATCACTAGCTCGTCAACTAATCAACCAATTCCGGGTGTTACTATTTCAATCTTAGACGTCAACGCTCAACTAATTTCAGACTCGTTAGGTCGTTTCAGTTTTTCAAATAATTTACCAAACCGCTTTAATGTCCAATTTTCAGCATTAGGTTATGAAACATCGGTCATGTATTTAGAATCAAATTCTACTATTCAACAAATTAAACTTGCAGAAAAACATGTGGCGCTAGATGAAGTGACTATTTCAGGTCCCAAAGGAATGCTTCAGAAATATAACGCCATACATATTGAAACTCGCAAATTGACCGATTTAAACGCTATTCCAACAACCAATTTGGGAGAAGCGCTTGCAACAATTCCAGGAGTTTACAATTCTTCGACGGGAATAGGTGTTTCCAAACCTGTAATTCGTGGAATGCAAGGAATTCGAGTGGTAAGTTTGTTAAATGGTTTACGCATTGAAAATCAACAATGGGGCGGTGATCATGGAATGGGAATTACCGAACTTGGAATTGGGACAGTAGAGGTAATCAAAGGACCAAGCTCGTTGTTGTACGGTGCTGATGCCCTTGGAGGTGTTATTTATTACGAGGATGAACCGTTTGCCTTACAAAACGAGATGCAAGTGGGTGTGAAATCGCAATTTGAATCGAATACTTTAGGAACAAGCAATCAACTAACGTTTAAAATTTCAAAAAAGAATTTCCGTCTAAACTTGGCTGGAAGTTATACCAATCATGCCGATTTTCAACTACCAAATGGTGCATTTTTGAGCAATTCCCGTTTCAATGAAAAAGGGTTTAAGGCTTCCTTTGGAACAAATTATAAAAATTGGGGACTTTCTGTGCGTTACAACTATTCAACAAGTGTAGTGGGTATTCCTGGTGAAACTGAAGATTTAATTCCTACTCCAGAATCCTACCAAACAACACTGCAAGAAAGAAATTTGCTTTTACCTTCTCAACAATTTCAAAACCACTTCCTAAGTATTCAAAATTCATGGTATTTAGCGAAACAGACAATAAGTTTGATGGTAGGTGAAACAGTTAATCGTTTGCAGGAGTTTGAGGATAGTGAAGATACCGCTGCTTTGAATATGTTATTGTCCAATACCTTGTACCATTTAAAATCGGTTACAAAGTTCGATGGTCGATTTAATTTTGTTTATGGCCTTCAGGGAATGCTCCAAGATAACACAAATGATCCAACAGCTGAAGAGAAGTTGATTCCATCATCAGTCACGTTTGATAATGGGATTTATGGCTTAATGTATTTTAAACATTCTAAATGGAACACTCAAGCTGGAATCAGGGGAGATATTCGAGTAATTAAATCACGCGAGAATTTTAATGGTTTTGAAGGAGTGAAGAAACAATTTCCAAGTTTGAATTTTTCAATAGGAACTGTTCGTTCGGGTAAAGAAACAACGGCTCGCATTAATGTTTCAACAGGATTTAGAGCGCCTCATTTATCAGAATTAATGGCAAATGGTGCGCATGATGGAGCGTTGCGCTATGAAATTGGTGACATTAACTTAAAGGCTGAAAAAGCGAGTCAATTGGACTTAACCTATGAAATTCATAAAGATCATCTTGAGTTTATTGTGAATCCATTTGGAAATTATGTACGTGATTACATTATGCTTACGCCAATTGATTCAACTATTGATGGTTTACCTGTGTATAAATACAAACAAATGAATCAAGTGTGGTTGTTTGGGGGTGATATTGCAATTCATTTCCACCCACATTTTGCACATTGGTTGCACTTGGAGTCGAATTATTCTTTTATTCAGGCGGAATCACAGAGTGAAAAACTTGCGTTGATGCCGCAAAATAGAATCAACAGCACGATACGCTTTGACTTCAAAATGAAATCATGGATAAAATTGACAGAAATTGTTGTTCAGCATTCCTATTTGTTTGAACAGAATAGAGTGGCTTCTTTTGAAACGTCTTCGGCCGCTTATCAATTAATTAATGTTGGTACAAATTGGAAATTGGGTAAAAAATCTCCAGTAACCTTAGGATTCGGCGTAAAAAATCTATTGAATGCAAGCTATATCGATCATTTATCACGATTAAAAAACATCCAAGTTTCACAGCCTGGACGGAACTTTTACATTTCGCTAAAGTATTCGTTTAACAAAGAATTGAAGTAGTAGCAAAAAAAAAGTCCCAACCGCAATGGTTGGGACTTTTTTAATTTTATAAAATCGATTAATAGTAAATCGCTCTTTGAACTTTAGTGATGTGTTTAGCCAAACGAATTACTTGTTTAGTATAACCAAACTCATTATCGTACCATGCGTACAACACAACATTTTTACCGTCAGTTGAAACGATAGAAGCGTGTGAATCAAATACTGAACAACATGTGTTACCAATGATATCACTAGAAACTAATTCAGGATCGTAAGAATAGAAAATTTGGTTTACTAAATCTCCATTCAAAGCAGCATCGCGAACAAGTGCATTTACTTCTTCAATAGTTGTTGTTCCGTTTAATTCCAATGATAAAATTGCCAATGAACCGTTTGGAGTTGGTACACGTACAGCGTTAGCAGTCAATTTATCTTTCAAATCTGGAATAACTTTCGTTACAGCTGAACCAGCACCAGTTGATGTAATTACCATGTTCACTGCAGCAGCACGACCTCTTCTTGGTTTTTTGTGCATGTTATCCAACAAGTTTTGGTCATTTGTGTAAGCGTGTACTGTTTCAATGTGACCTTTAACAACTCCGTATTTATCGTTTACAACTTTCAAAATAGGAGAGATGGCATTTGTTGTACAAGAAGCAGCTGAGAAAATGTTTTCGTTCTCAACATCTAATGTTCCTTGGTTAATTCCGTAAACAACATTTGGAATTTCTTTTCCTGGTGCAGTCAATAAAACTTTAGAAACACCTTTTGCTTTTAAATGTCTTGATAAAGCTTCACGATTTGTGAAAACACCTGTATTATCGATAACCAATGCATTGTCAATTCCGAAAGCTGTATAATCCACATCTTCTGGGTTACTTGCATCAATCATTTGAACGATTTGTCCGTTGATGATCAATGATTTGTTTTCTAAATCTTCAATTACAGAACCTTTGAAAGCACCGTGAACTGAATCATTGCGTAACAAAGAAGCACGTTTGATAATATCTGCATCAGAAGAACCACGCGTAACAATCGCACGTAAACGTAATTGTTGCCCTTTACCAGCTTGTTTAATCAACTCACGAGCAGCTAAACGACCGATACGACCAAAACCATATAAAACAACGTCTCTTGGTTCAATGTTGTGACCTGTTGTAACTCCGAATCCAGCTAATTTTACATTTAAGAATTCAGCTTTCGATGCAAAATTGTCTTTTTCAGCTAACCACTCACTTGATAATTTACCAATATCTAATTTTGAAGGAGCTAATTCCATTTTCATGATTTCCTCAGCTAATTCAGAAGATGTAAATACATCAATTGGTTTGTTAACAACCTTACGAGCATATTCGTGTAGGTTTAAAATCTCAGAGATTGTAATGTCTGTTAAGTGATTACGGAAAAGCACAAGCTCGATTCCTTTATCATATAACAATTCACCAACTTTACTAGAAAGTTTAACAGCAGCACGTTCTCTTTCAATGTGCGATTTCAACTCTTTTTCGTATCCTACAGCAGATTCCATTTTTATTGTTGTTTTATTTTAAATTATTAAAGAATTTCAAATTGTATAAAGCAAAAAAGGCTCCCCACGTGAGTAGGAAGCCTTTTTCTAATATTAACCCAAATATGCTTTGAGTAGTTTGTTTCTTGACGTATGTCGTAATCTTCTGATTGCCTTTTCCTTGATTTGACGCACGCGCTCACGAGTTAAATTGAATTTAGCTCCAATTTCCTCAAGCGTTAATCCGTGGTTCATTCCAATTCCAAAGAACAAGCGAATAATTTCACGCTCTTTGTCAGTTAATGTGCTCAATGAACGTTCGATTTCTTTTTGCAATGACTCAGCCATCAACGCGTGATCCGCTTTTGGTGAATCTGCATTTGCCATTACATCCATTAACGTTCCTCCATCTTCAGAAGCAGATAGGGGAGCATCCATTGATACGTGACGACCAGAAACATTCAAACTTTCTTTGATTTTGTCTTCTGGAACTTCTAACGCTTCCGCCAACTCTTCAGCTGATGGTGGGCGCTCAAATTCTTGTTCTAAACGTGAGAACGCTTTGTTGATTTTGTTCAATGATCCAACTTGATTCAATGGCAAACGAACAATACGTGCTTGTTCTGCCAAAGCTTGAAGAATCGATTGACGAATCCACCAAACGGCGTAAGAGATAAATTTAAAACCTCTTGTTTCATCAAATTTTTGAGCAGCTTTGATAAGTCCTAAGTTACCTTCATTAATTAAATCAGGAAGTGTAAGTCCTTGGTTTTGGTACTGTTTTGCAACCGATACCACGAAACGCAAGTTAGCTCTCGTCAATTTCTCTAAGGCTCTTTGATCACCTTGTTTAATTTTGCGGGCTAGTTCTACCTCTTCTTCTGCTGTTATCAACTCCTCTTTACCAATGTCTTGCAAGTATTTGTCTAATGACTGACTCTCGCGATTGGTAATCGACTTCGTAATTTTTAGCTGTCTCATCCTCTACTAAATTCCTCCTTTTTAATTTGTAATGTGGGAAAAATGGATGCAAAGGTACGACGAAAAAGAGTTGATTTCCAAAAAAAAATCATACTATTTTTTCAACCGCGCCGCAACCAAAAACCGTGCCCCAAACGATTTTATAAGCCAAATCCGAAATATTCCTTTTTGCCGCTTTCTGAAAGCACTTCAAGCAATACGCCTTTATTGACTCCATTTAACTTACCTGTTAGTTGTTCAACCGTTTCGATTGGCTCATTGTTGACCTTGGTAATAATCATTCCAGGTGCTAATCCAATTGATTTTAATTTGCCAGAATTCATGGTTGAAATCTTAACGCCGTAAGTAATATTTAATTCTTTTTTCTCTTTACTGCTTAATTCACTAAAAGTTGCACCCAACGCAAAGTTTTTCTGAATTTCTTCTTTTGAAACGAGTTTTGTGTCACCATCTTGGTTACGTAAAACCAATTCTTTCACTTCCTCGACGCCTTTTGCAGTGCGAATTGTTAAGGAAACTTTGTCGCCAGGACGTCTTTTTCCTATTTCTTCTTGCAATTCAGCCACTGAGTTAACTTCTTTCGTTCCAATTTTTAAAATAACTTCTCCGTCTTTTACGCCTGCCTTTTCAGCACTTCCGTTTTCAGTTACTTTCGAAATGTATACACCTTTCGTGTTCGGAAGATCATTGTTCTCTTTAATTTCTTGATTGATGTCCGCAATTTGTACACCTAAGAATCCACGTTGAACAACCCCGAAATCAATTAAGTCACGCAATACTTTTTCAACCAAGTTCACCGGAATCGCAAATGAATAGCCTGAATAACTTCCTGTTTGAGAAGCAATGGCTGTGTTGATTCCAATTAATTCGCCTTTCACATTAACCAATGCTCCACCACTATTTCCTGGGTTTACAGCAGCATCTGTTTGAATGAACGATTCGATTGGAACAACATCTGTTCTAGATCGATCTGCTAATAAGTTAATGTTACGCGCTTTTGCTGAAACAATTCCAGCAGTTACAGTTGATGTTAGATTGAATGGATTACCAACGGCTAACACCCATTCTCCAATGTGTAAATCATCGCTATTGCCCAAAGCAATAGGTTGAAATCCTGATCCTTCGATTTTTAAAACCGCAATATCAGTTGAAGGATCTGCACCGACCAACTTGGCTGTATATTTTGAATTATCGTTCAATATTACTTCGATTTCACTTGCGTCTTCTATCACGTGGTTGTTTGTAACGATATATCCTTCAGAAGATACAATTACTCCGGAACCGCTTCCTGCTCCGAATTGTTTAAATTCTCTTCCCCCGGCTCCAGGACCGTAAAAGAACTCTTGAAAAGGATCACGCTGAAAGGTTGTTTTAACGACTTTCGTTGTAACGTGAACCACTGAATTAATGGTTGTTTCGGATGCATCAATGAAATTTGGTGCTAAATTTTGACCATCGAATGAAACTGCGCGTGCATTATACAAGCGATTTCCGTCTAACACTTCATCTGATAAGCTTTGATAAGGGGAAGTGCTCAACATTAAATACGCACCAAGTGGAAGCATTCCTCCCAAAAGACCCAACCCTAAAAGTTTAATGTTGTTTTTCATTTGAAATTGATTTAAAATTTAAGTGCAATAATAACGCGTTGAACCCTTATTTTGTTACTGATGAGCTGTTAAAGAATGTTAAGCAAGAATGAATTTTTTGAATTGAAAAACCTACCTTTGCTGAAATAGTTGGCCAAATGATTATCCATTTTGAAAAATATCAAGG
>JBDKHH010000335.1:0-4418 GCA_039797785.1 Bacteroidota bacterium
TCTCTTCGAAAATATCTGCTATCGTTACTAAAATTCCTGTTTCTTCAACATTCCCAAAGTCTGGATTCACAGCTGTACCAAACGTTTTCATTGTTGGAGATAAGTTCATGTAAATATTTACAAGTGGCGGAATAAATTCACCATTTTCACGAACAGCACTGTTCAACACTTTGAATCCGTCTTTAAAATCTAATCCTTTCAATTGTCCTTCAACATATGAACGGTCATAATTTTGAACCAACGGATGAAACGGTTTCATCAAATTTTCTTTATCTGGAAAATAGTGGTTCATGAAATGCAATAAGAAATCGCGACTTGCTGTATTGTAATTTGGATACATCGTTACTTTTCCAAAGAAATACTTAATTTCAGGATTGAAAATAACCAATGCTCCTAAGCCGTCCCAAATATTATCCAAAGCGAATAATCCTTTACGCGGATTTACAGTTGGTTGAAAATTTGGCTGAACCCAAGAACGTCCTAATTCAATCGTATAAGGCAAATAATCATTGATGAATCGTTCTGAAAAATCAAAGTAATGCGTTGTTGAAAGTAAAATTTCACCGGTAGTTTCATCAATCGCTTCTGAACATTTGATGTAGCGATATCCACCAACAATTTCTTCATCTTCGGGAGACCAAACGATCAATTGCTTGTAGCATTTTTCGTTTGTGTCAAATTCATCTAAATCGACAGGTAAACCTGTTCCACCGCCAGATGCACGGAAAGTCACTTCGCGTAAACGACCAATTTCTTGCAAGGTGTTTGGAGCGTTGTGTTGATCAATAATGTAAATTTCATTATCACCTTTACGTGTTTTACGTACAAAACATTCAGGGGATAATTCTGCTTTGATAATTTCTTTATCTATTGGGGCAATGATATTTTCCATAATCTTATTTTTTTGCAAGGTCATACACCATTGCTTTTACATCTTGGGCTAAATCACGTTCAGAGCGATTGATATCAAATTCACTTGGTAAGATAGGTTTTCCAATTGTAAATGTCATTTTTTTATTCTTTTGTTTAAATAATTCATTGGAAAGATAAAGCATTTCAATATTTGCCTTGATCCCAATGAACTTTCTAAAATTAGCTAAACGATAAAAGAAGTTCGATAATTCACCGTCAATAAAAACAGGAATAATCGGCTGATCCATTCGAATAGAATAGGTAACAAAGGTTTTTTTCCAATCCAAATCGCGTACTTGGCCATTAATTTTTCTACTTACCAATCCAGCAGGGAAGATACAAACCGCTTCATCACTTTCAAAAACATCATGAATTTGCTGACGCACAGATCCTTCGTTTTTTCCATGCTTGTTCACGCCAACAAAAAGTCCGCGCAGATTTGTTAGATTCATTAATAAATCATTCACAATAAATCTCAAATCTGTTCGATGATTTTGCAAGGCTGAGACAAATGCAATCGCGTCCATTCCACCAAGTGGGTGATTCATTGCGATAATCACTTTTCCGTCTTTCGGAATGTTTTCAATTCCTTTTACTTCGATTTGAATATTGAAATAGTTGATGACCTCTGTACAGAAATCAGCATTGTAATCTTCCTTGTGTTTAATTAAAAAGTCGTTGATTTCATCTTGGCGCAAAATGCGTTTCAGATAAGAAATAACGAAGCCAGGAAGCCATTTCGCTAGCCTCGGACTTTTACTTTTAATCAAGCGTTTTATGTCTATAAATTTTTCCTCACTCATAGTAAGTGCAAATTTACAAATATAAGATTGATTGAAATTTTATCTGAATTGACTTTTATCCACAAATTAGTATGGATTTCTTCCTTTATTTTTAGTTGCTAGAAGGTTATTCTTCCTTCAATATTGCTTAGATTTGCAGGAAAATTACGCACCAAGAAATGATACAATTGTCTGAGCGCCTGTTGGCAATGGAAGAATCGGCTACGATTGCGATGTCGAGAAAAAGTAGAGAGTTAAAAGCTGAAGGAAAAGATATTATTTCTTTGAGCTTGGGAGAACCGGATTTCTTTACTCCTCAATTTATAAAAGATGCCGCTGTTGAAGCAATGGAAAACAATTTCACAATGTATACACCTGTACCAGGTTATGACGATTTACGTGAAAGTATTTCCTTGAAATTTAAACGCGATAATGGTTTAGATTATACAAAGGATCAAATTGTTGTTTCAACTGGAGCGAAGCAATCCATTGCGAATGTTGTTTTGTCGATTGTGGGTCCTGGTGATGAAGTAATTGTTCCTGCGCCATATTGGGTTTCATATGTTGAAATCGTTAAGGTTGCTGAAGGAACACCAGTTGTAATTAATGCTGGAATTGAGAATGATTTTAAAATCAACGGTAAACAGTTAGAAGCTGCAATTACACCGAAAACAAAAATGTTGATTTTCTCAACACCATGTAATCCAACCGGTTCAGTTTATTCAAAAGAAGAATTAAAAGACTTAGCGGATGTGTTGAAGAAATACCCGCACATCGTTGTGATATCAGATGAGATTTATGAACACATTAATTTCATTGGTAAACACGAGAGTTTAGCACAGTTCCCAGAAGTATACAATCAAGTTGTAACCATTAACGGTGTTTCAAAAGCTTGGGCAATGACAGGATGGCGTTTGGGTTATATTGGTGCTCCAAAAGTAATTGCAGATGCTTGTAACAAAGTACAAGGTCAGTTCACTTCAGGAACGTGTTCAATAACTCAAAAAGCAGCAATTGCAGCGATGAAAGCTGATCCTTCAGTTTTGAAAGATATGATTGCGGCATTTAATAATCGTAGAAAATTAGTTTTATCAGCATTGAATGAAATGCCTGGTGTGAATGCAAATGTTCCTGTTGGAGCATTTTATGTATTCCCTGAAATTTCTTCATTCTTTGGTAAATCATACAATGGATTCACTGTTCACAATGCAGATGATATGTGTTTGTACTTGTTGTCTGAAGCCTTAGTTGCTTTGGTTACGGGTGACGCATTCGGAGATCCAAACTGTATTCGAATTTCTTATGCTGCTTCTGAAGAGACATTGACAGAGGCAATGAAACGCGTTAAAGAAGCACTTGCAAAATTAAATTGATGGATTTTAAATCACTATTTGAGCAATTCGTTGGTAAACGCATTCTCGTTATTGGGGATGTGATGATAGACGCCTATCTGCGTGGAAAGGTGAATCGTATAAGTCCTGAGGCGCCCGTTCCAATTGTTAGCCTTGAAAAGGTGGAAGATCGTTTGGGTGGTGCGGCAAATGTGGCAATCAACCTTGAAGCAATGGGTGCAAAGCCAATTATCTGCTCAGTAGTTGGAACCGATTCATACGGAACTGATTTGAAGAATCTTTTGGAAGAAGCCAATATTTCTTCAGAAGGATTGGTGTTCAGTGAGGGACGTAAAACGACAGTTAAAACACGTGTCATCGGAAATAATCAGCAATTGTTGCGTATTGATTCTGAACAAACAAATCCAATTTCAGCGAACGAAGAAACTGCTTTGCTAGAATTAGTCAAACGATTAATTGCAGCTGGATTGGATGGAATTATTTTCGAAGATTATAACAAAGGAGTTTTAACGCCACAAATAATTTCCTCAGTCATTGCGTTGGCAAATGAAAATGGAATTGTTACGACTGTTGATCCGAAAAAAGATAATTTTTTTGAATACAAGAATGTTACCTTGTTCAAACCGAATTTAAAAGAATTAAAAGAAGGTTTAGGTGTCGATTTTTCATTTGTGAAAGAACCAAAGAAATTTGAAGAAGCAATTGATGAATTGGAATCTAAATTGAATAATCACATTTCTTTTGTGACGCTTTCAGAACATGGTGTGTTTATTAAGAAAGAAGATAAAAAGCACTATGCTCAAGCACATATTCGCACGATTGCCGATGTGAGTGGAGCTGGTGATACAGTTATTTCAATTGCTACGCTCTGCTTGGTGATTGGATTAGAAGCTGGATTAATCGCAGAAATTTCCAATATCGCTGGTGGTTTGGTGTGTGAGAAAAGTGGAGTTGTTTCCATCAGTAAAAGACACTTGTTGGAAGAAACAATTAAATTATTGAACTAATAAACTTTATCCTTGTCATAAGTGTTTAAGGATTAATTGCAGCAAATTGTTGCGGAAAATAAATAGCATGTCAGAAAGAAAAGTAGTAAAGCCATACGGTGATGTTGATCGTTCGAAGAAAGAAGAAGTGGCAGAGATGTTCAACAACATTTCGAAAAAATATGACTTTTTAAATCATTTTTTGTCGCTTGGAATTGATAAGATTTGGCGCCGAAAAGCAGTAAATATGTTGCGTGAAATCAAACCTGAGCGTATTTTAGATTTGGCAAGTGGAACAGGGGATTTTGCGATTCAAAGTTTGAAATTGAATCCAAAAGAAATCGTTGGAATGGACATTTCAGAAGGAATGTTAGAGGTTGGTCGCC
>JBDKHH010000336.1:0-12810 GCA_039797785.1 Bacteroidota bacterium
TAGGTCTTTCAGTTGTTTTAACCTTTCATGCACGATTAAATTTATCTAGGAATAACTTAGTTAAAGCTCAGCTGTTGAGTGATGAATCAGTTTCCTTAGCAAGAAGGTTGAATCACAAAGAACATCTCCAGATGGCTCTGTCGGTTGCAAAAAATGTTTATGTCCGCTTAGGTAAATTTCAGCAGGCTTATACTATGTTAAGTGAAATTCAACTTATTGAAATAGCAAAAAATGCAGCCAATTTAAAAACGGAAATGGCAAATGCTGAAGCACGATTTAAATTAAAAGAATTGAGGCATGAACAGGAAATAGAAAGGATTGAATCAAGGCAAAATAACAAAATTCTATTATTTGCTGTGGTTACGTCGTTGATTCTGATTTTTGGAGGAATGATGATTGCTTTGCAGAGACGTTATGCGAAAAAAGAAAAAGAATTGGCATTGAAAAGTTTAAAGAAAGCACATGAAATTGCCGAAAATGAACGTTCTCGCATTGCTGCAGATTTACATGATAACATGGGTGCCTATGCAACCTCAATGCTTGCACAAATTGACGTGTTGGATAAAGAACTGAAAAGTGAACAAATGTCTACCTTACGCATGGATGCTGAGTCAATTATGTCTACGCTTCGTGAAACAATTTGGGTTTTAAAATTAAAAGAAATACCTGTTCAAGAATTCTTGGAATTGCTGGAAACCTATAGCACTAAGCATTTAAAAGAGAACCTTTCAATACATGTACAGTTTAATCACATAATTGAATCCAAGAAACGCTTAACACCTTCTGAAAGTTTGAATTTGTATCGAATTTTTCAGGAAGGTATTCAAAACATAATTAAACATGCCGAAGCGAGTGAAGTGAAAATTATTACTTCCTTAAATCCTAATTTAGTAATACGAATTGAGGATGATGGAAAGGGGTTTGATTTACAAAAACAAAGCAGGAGAAGCGGTTTATCGAATATCGCCTTTAGAGCGAAAGAAGTAGGATTTCATTTTGAAATCGAAAGTGAAGTTGGAAAAGGAACAACATTGATTTTAAAAGAAATGGACGTATGAAGGCAGGAATGATTAAAATAGGGATTGTAGATGATAAAGCCATAAATCGTACGACGGTCATCCGAAAATTGGAAACATATGCTGAGGCGAAAATCGTTTTAGAGGCTGGGAATGGTGAAGATTTCCTCGTTCAAATGCAGGAAATGGATCGCGCAAATCATCCTAAAGTTGTTTTGATGGATCTTGACATGCCCGTAATGGATGGCATTGAAACAATCCGCAATGCAACCATCATTTATCCAGATATTCGCTTTGTTGTGCTGACGATTTTTGAAGATACAGACCGTATTTTTGAAGCCATCAAAGCGGGTGCTTCAGGTTATTTATTGAAAGACGATAAAGCAATTAATATCATGGATGCAATCATCAATGTCGTGAATTACAACGGTGTTCCAATGAGTCCTGTTATTGCCCGTAAAGCGATGACAATGATGTTAAACCAAGATCTGAAAAAAGAGGAAACTCCCGTTGCGTCATCATTGGGATTAACACCCCGTGAAATTGAATTGTTAAGTGAATTAGCGAATGGTTCAACCTATATTGAAATTGGTGAAAAACTATTTATAAGTCCGTTAACCGTTCGAAAACATGTTGCCAATTTATACGCAAAATTGCATGCGAAAAACCGTTTGCAAATTATATCAATTGCTCAAAAGAACAATTTGATTTAAAATCGATTATACTCGAAATAGAGTATTTCAACGTCCGCTTATCATAACTAATCTTGTAGTATAAAATATGATTAGCAATGCGAAACCACTTTATTCTGTTTTTAACGCTCTTCTTGAGTTTTTCAAGCGTGTATTCTCAATCGGATTATTCAAGCAATTTTTCAGCAACTGAGTATGGCTCTTCAACTGATGATACACGTTCTAAGTATGTTAAACCGTTGACGTTCGCTGGTTATGATTTTGCAATTCCTCAAAAGTTGAGACACGGATATGATGTACAAGGCGGTTATTTTTCAGGTCCCTCATTTGATTTGTGGGGAATGGCACATTTTAGTATGATGACTGGTTACTTCACAAAATCAGATTCAACGGGGATTCAACGAGTAAAAGGACAGCGTTTTTCGGGAGTAATGATGATTCCCTTTCCAATTTTTAAATCGCATCACTTGAATATTGTTCCTTACATAGGAATTGGAGTATATTCAAGTAAGGGTTCGGATCCAACAATTGAATCGAGGGGTGACGGAGGCGTTTTCGGGTTTTCGCTGACACCAGGCGTGAATGCTGTGGTTGGACCTTTAAAAGTTGGGTTTTCATATTCATTTGAAGGTGGTTACGCTCAAAAAGGAAGTATTTTCAAAGGCTTAAATGCGATTCCAACTCTGAGTCTTGGTTTGTCAACTCAATCATTGATTTTTAATCCAACTATCTTTTCTCATACAGGAATGCGTCAGTGGACAGAGAACTACAGAACTACAAGTAGAACGGAAAGTAAGGTTGATATAACCGGCCACAGATATTCAGAAACGACAACCACATCGAGTTGGGATGTCATGCGTGGTGAACAAACGTCAAAACAAATAAAGGATATTCAACCCTTCTTTTTCCTAGGACCGAGAATACAAACAAATTTTATGCACATCAATACAGATGCCTTTGTACCAACAATGGGATTAATGTCTGGTTTTCGAAGTGGGACATTTTACATAAGTGCAATGATTGATCGAGGAAGTTTTTATGTTAAAGAACCATTTAAGCGCGATGAAAGCACAACTATTTATGATTATCGTGAACGTTTAGACGGATACATGGAAAATTCTTACCGTGTTGGAGGTGAAATCGGTTTGGATTTAGTTACGTATTTCATTAAAAAAGGCTTCGAGAGTAAATCCTCTTTTTTAAACAAAACATCCTTTTATGCTATTATTCCGAGGGTAGGATATTACAACCAACACAATGGAAATCTTGTTTTCTATTCTGATTCTGCATCAGTTGCAATGGATAATTTTCTTGCAGCAAATGGTTCGGTGAATGATATCCGCTTGGCGCCAAAAAATATTAATTGCTTAGGACTTGGAGGAACAGTGACATTTGGAGCGATCGCATTCAATTATGATTTTTATAGCTACAAAAAATACAAGACGTTGAATCATTACGAATTTTCTTTCAGTTACCATTTGCCAATAATCCGCGTATGCAAAGCGGTTAACGTTTTCTTTAAATCGAATAAGTTAAAACGTCAACAAAATTAAGCACAGAAAAAACGCATTCAATTCACGAATTCCGAACAGACCATGAACAAACGTTTATTATTTATTTTCCTGACACTTTATGTTTTTTCTAATGGAAATTCTCAAACAATGGGATTTTTACCTGAAAAGAAACAAGTTGAAAATGCAGGAATTTTTCAATCCGACCCAGATTTACCGATAATGGGTCCTAGTTTTGAAGTTTTTGCTTGTAAAATGCGCAGCAAAAGTATGTCGCGTTTTGTGGAAACGTACAATCAGTCAAATGCTGGACAATTGATTGAAAGTATGAAACCTTTGGGTACGATGATTGGAATCCGCTATGGATATTCGTTTAGTTATCAAAATTCGCGTGATTTGTTCACTATCATATACATTGGGCAGCAAATCAACAAAGGTTCACTCGAAGCAAAACTCATAGATGGATACACTCGACGAATAGACTATACGCAAAAAAATGTTTTGGATTTAGCAATGTATTTTCCTCTGAATCGTTTCTTGTACGTCGGTGGAAAAATGGCTTGGACAACCCAAACCTTGGATGCTTATCGAATGTATGGTGAAGACCGTGTGTATGATGAACAATCGTATATAACAGGAGTTTATAGAACATCCTTGGGGAATTTTTCAGCAGGACTTGAAGTGAAAGCTAATTTCACCTTGCTAAAACGCATTATAATTTCTCCTTCAATCGCTTATCAAACGACATTTGGTAATAGTGATGCTTCACATTTTGTAAAAGGTTTTGATCAATGGGGAGAAAACAGCTCAGATAATACCTATTATTTCCCGTCGGATTACAACGGTTATTTAAGCGCAATTTCTAATTATACATCCTTACCAGCTGAAGGCTTAATGAAACCGAGAAGTAGAATGGTGATGGCATCTGTTTCTGTTTTGATTAATTTGGGTGGAATCCTACGATAATACAAACATTCAATATACACAAAAATGAAAACAATGAAATTTATTGCTTGGACATTAGCGCTTGCATTTTTGACCAATGCATGCAGTAAAGAAGATTCTAATCGGAGAAAAATGGCTGGCGAATATACGGTAGAAAAAATTGAATATTATACTTCAGACGCTTCTAATAATGCGATATTAACGCACACAAAAACCGATGTAGGAACCATCACTTTGTTGAAAACACGTGATTTTGGAGCTGGTTATGATTTTAGTTTTGAATTGGATACAATTCCTGCAGGATTCAAAAAGGCATGGGTCACAGATGATTATCTTGGACCTCCCATTTCGCGCCAATGGTCTATTGATATTGGAAATCGCAACCTACTTATATTACATGGTAGAAATTGGACGCAAGGAATTGAAGCCTATGCAAATTATACTGTCGATCAAAAGCATGGTAAACACAGTACTTGGACATTTTATAGTTTTAATTCAAGCTCGAGCTCTAGTTATGGAACGAAAGAAGTATTGTACCTTAAAAAGAAATAAATTGATGAAAAAAATTGGATCCGTTGTAATTTTGCTGCTCTGTCTTGGTGCAAGTGTAAGTTCATGTCAAAAAAAATATCCAGAGAATAAGTTTGGAAGTTTCAAACGCCCATCAAATAGATTGTGTGGAGGAAAGGTTTGGGAATTGGAAGATTATTTCATGAATGATGAACGACAAATATTATATGATGGTCAATATTACAAGCAAACGTATTCGGAAACGTGTTTTGGATCAGAAACCAAATGCAATTCGGGTGTTTTGATTGTGGAGAGTTTATTGTTTAGTCCAGGACTTTCGTATTATTGGTATCTGTCAGATGACGAAGAGACCTTTACTACGGTTGAAGCTGGTGAAGCAATCACACCTACAACCCCTAAAAAGAAAATCTTGAAATTGACAAAGAATGAATTTTGGTATGTTTACACCGACACAAATGGTCAGAAACACGAATTTCATTTGACGCGAAAGCATACGTTTGGAAAGTGATTCTGTAATTCTTATTGCAGACTGAAAAGCATAAAAAAAGCGACCCTTCAGTCGCTTTTTTCTTTATAATTTAATAATTCGTTCCGTTTTCAGAAGTTCGTCAGTTAGTATACTTTTTACTTCAATTATGTACACACCTGCTTTAAGTTCAGAAAGGTGAAGGTTAAAGTTCGATTGACTTTTTTCTTTATGTTCTGTATTCGCTTCGAAAACCATTTTTCCATTTAAATCCAATACTTGAATGCGTAAGTCATTTCGATTCATTGAACTCAAATCAATTGTTAATTCGTCGTTGAATGGGTTTGGAAAGAAAATTGATTGTTCATTATTACGGTCACAGGCAACATAAATAATGTCTGAATTGGTGTGTGCTCCGTTGATGTCAACTTGTTTTAAACGGAAATAATCACCATTTGCGTTATCAAGTTTATGACCATAATAAATGATATCTGTACTGTTTCCAGCTCCTTGAATTTTTGCCGCTTCCGCGAAACTTTCGCCATCAAGTGATTGTTCAATGACAAAATAATCATTGTTCGTTTCTGAAGCGGTCGACCAGTTAAATTGACGCTCATTCTCTTCACAAGTTCCTGTGAACTCCATTAATTCAATTGGTAAACAGACATTAAAGGTTAAGCGTACTTCACCACGCGCACCGTTTCCACCGTTCGCTGTTACCCATACATTGTTCCAATCGTGGTCATGAATAAGTCCACCTCCACCACCGGCTCCAATTGTAGTTCCATTGTTTCCATTAAGTTGATCACGACAGTTTGATGTACAAAGAGAACCTTGACGTCCGTTACCACCAATTCCACCGCTTGCTGATCCACCAGTTCCACCTGTTTGAGATCCCCAACATGCTAAAACAGTTGCGTTTCCGCCATTCGTACCAGAACCAGCGCCGCCACCTCCTCCACCGGATTGATCATTACAGGAACTATCGTGTTTACCAGTTGCACCAGAACCACCTGTAAATGTTACTGTTGCATTGGATCCACTTGCACCAGCGCCACCATTTCCGTTCGTTCCAAGGTGAGATCCTGTTCCACCGTTAATGGTCATTGCACCACCACCGGCAGCACCACCAAGTCCTGTTAATGCGCCAGGACCAGCAGTTGCAGGTCCAGCAAAAGAACTATATCCTCCAGCTTGACCATCACCGGCTGCAGAGGAAGCTGTGTTTCCAACGCCACCATTTCCGCCTAAACCAACTTTTATAGCATAGACTTGACCTGCTGATACTGTATAATTTCGTATGGCATAACCACCGCCGCCGCCGCCGCCGCCTGCAGAGCAAGCTTCACTTCCTGATGAACTACCATTTACACGTGAGGCAACACCACCACCGCCACCGCCAGCACCCCAAACTTCTACAGTTACGGAAGTAACACACGAAGGCACTGTCCATGAACCATCAGCAGTAAATGTTGCAGAAACCGGGACAAAACATGTTGTTCCAGCAAAGGTTTGGGTAACGGCACTTCCACAAGCATTTGATGGTATCGTTGATATTGTTCCTGTTCCAACCCCTACTGTTACAGTTACTGAAGATGTGCCTGCACCAGCTGTAATTATCCAAGCGGGAGGGAAAGACCAAGCAAAAGATGTTGCCCCTGTTGAACTCGATGTATAAATAACAGAAGTACCTATGCACGGCGCTGCTGGTCCAGAAATCACCCCTGCAGTTGGTAATGAGCATGCAACAAATGTTAAAATCACCTTACCAGCTCCACCAATGTTTCCATATGAAAAACTATTATACGCTCCAGGAGCACCAGCGCCAGCGCCACCAACAGCACCATTTGTACCTGCTGCTGAACCTCCAGAACCAGGATAGCTTCCGCCGTTGCTACCTGCAACACCACCTGTAACAGCTGTTGCGCCTGTTGGAGCTGCCGGAGCCGCATTTCCATTACTTCCTGTTCCTGCGGATCCACCACCGCCTCCACCTTTGTCTGGGGTTCCTGTTACGCCAGTTCTTCCTGCCCCACCATTATATAGAGCTATTGTTCCAAATCCACCAGTACCACCAGCACCGCCAGCGCCTGTTCCAGCGCCATTTACACCACCACCACCAAAGCCGCCATTCGCGCTTGTATTGAAAGGGCCAGCGGTTGAAGATGTTCCGCCCGTGCCACCCGTGCCACCATATCCTCCTTTAGAGCCACCAGCGCCAACTGTAAAATTTACTAGAGTGCCAGCTGTAATAGAATACGAACTTTTTGCGTAAGAACCACCGCCACCACCTCCGGCTGCAGCATCGCCTGAACTTCCATTTATGCCGCCACTTCCGCCACCGCCGCCCCAAACTTCGATGGTAACGGTTCCAGAGACTGGAGCTGCCTGAGAAGAAGTTCCAGGTGTTGTGAATGTATATGTTTGACTCCAAACTGTACACATTGATAAAATACAAGTAATGGTAAAAGTGAATGACAGTAAACTGTTATTTTCCATTCGTAGAGTAGTGGTATTCATATGACCAAATCGATGATTAATAATAATTTCTTGAGGTTGAGGAAATAATCCCTTAACCTGACGGTAAAATTATGACCATTAATTCATGCTTTCTGAGGGGCTGACCCCTCAAAATCGGTTAACTAGTCCTTTTAAGACAATTAATGAAGTGATTATAGTTTGAAAAATCTAACTCAATGGCAACCAAATGGTAAATGTTGTGCCTTTGCCAAGTGTACTTTTTACATCGATTTTCCCTTTATGTTCATCTATGATTAATTTCACATAAAACAAACCTAATCCAAAGCCTTTAACATCGTGTAAATTTCCTGTCGGTACACGATAGAATTTATCGAAAATCATTTTTACATCTTCACGTTTAATTCCAATTCCATTATCCGTGAATTCCAATTGAATCCCATTTTTAAGACTTCGCGTTTGAATCATAATTTCTGGAATTGTTGCACAATATTTAATAGCATTGTCTAACAGATTGTAAACCACATTTGTAATGTGAACAGGATCTGCAATGATTAAATGTGGATTTGCTTCAAGTTTGAGAGAAATTGAGCCGCCTTGTTCAAGTTGATTAAACAAGAAGTTGTCTTTGGCTTCTTCAAGCAATTCATGAATATCCATTGTATCTAAAGAGAGTACCAATTCTTCTTGGTCCAATTTTGCTACATTTAACACTCGTTCTACTTGATTTTCAAGTCGTTTATTCTCTTTGTAAATAATACTAGCATAACGCTGAAGTTTCTCAGGATCATTCGCAAAATCACTCCTCATTAACATTTCACTTGAAAGGCCAATCGTTGAAATTGGAGTTTTTAATTCATGCGTCATGTTATTGATAAAGTCAGTTTTTACCTCCGATAAACGTTTTTGGCGGAAAATGATATTAATCGTATAACCGAAAAACACCAATACTAAAATCACAATGATTGAAACGTAAATCCAAGGAGAAATTGTGTCGGAATTAGGGTTGATACTTTTTGCCTTGACGTTAGGAAAAATCACAGTGAAATAATGACCGTCTTTTTTCCAACTTAACTTAGGAGAAGTGATGCCAGCCATCGTGTCTGATGCTGGTGCATACAGAGAGTCTTTTGTAAAACGGATGAGGTTTCCAAAAACGATTGAATCACTAAAACAATCGTAAATTCCATATTGAAAATCTTGGTGAATGTTTTGATCGTAGAACTCGCGTTTTAAGAGTGTTTCTAAATAAAAAGGATGCAATTCTTCGTTAATGTCCACCGTGAAGTAATTGGTGCGAATTTGTTTAACTGCACCATACAAATCGGAACTATCAGCTTTCAGCGTAGTAATTTCTTCCAATACATTTCGCAACGCGATGTGCGCACTTTCTGAAAATTCTTTGAGGTTTAAACTATCCTCTTTCTCTTGAATGGCAATATTGGTTTGTTGAATAGCAATTGTTTTGCGCATCCACACCATTTGAACAACCAGAATACTTGCCAAAGATAAAATCCCTAGCAAGACAACTGCATTTATTCCTTTGCCTTTCAGCATCTTAATATGATTCCATCGTTGGGTCAATTTCAGCTGCCCAAGCTAGAATTCCTCCTTCAAGGTTGTAAAGATTTGTAAATCCGTAACTGTGCTCTAAAAACTCGATTGCGTTTCCACTGCGTTTTCCAGAACGACAATGAACAATTACTTTTTTGTCTTTACTGATTTCAGCCACATGATTTGGGACTTCAGCCAGTGGGATTAATTCACCATTTAAGGTGCAAATATCGTTTTCATATGGTTCGCGTACGTCAATCAATTGAATTTCTTCGTGTTGATCCAACATGTTTTTTAAATCGTGTACAGTAACTGATTTCATAACTTTTAATACTTATTGAAGTGAACGTTAAACAATTTAGAATCCATTAACGCCGTTAACCGTTGTATATTTTAGAATATTCTTTTTATCTGGATAGATTCGGGCAAAAGCTGATTGAACAGCCAAAGTACCTTCATGGAATCCACATAATATTAATTTCAACTTGTTTTCATAGGTATTCACGTCCCCGATTGCATAAATTCCTGGAATATTCGTAGAGTAATCAAGCGTATCTACTTTAATTGCATTTTTATCAATTTCCAATCCCCAATCAGCGATCGGTCCTAAACTTGGTTTCAATCCAAACAACGGAATAAAATGATCTGTTTCACGCAAGATTTCACCATCTTTTTGATGTGTAATAACAACGCCTTCCACTTTTCCATCGCCAGTAATTCCAGTAACTTCCGCTTCTGTAACAAGAGATATTCTTCCATCACCAGCCATGTCAATTACTTTTTGCACTGAATCTAAATGTCCACGGAATGAACTGCTTCTGTGTACCAAGACAACTTCTTTTGCAATATTCTTTTCAGCTAGGAAAATTGACCAATCTAAAGCAGAATCACCACCTCCAGCTATTACTACACGTTTTCCACGATAAAATTCAGGATCTTTGATGATGTACTCAACACCTTTATCTTCATAATTCTCAAGATTGTCAATTGGTGGTTTTCTTGGTTCAAAAACGCCTAATCCACCAGCAATCATTACAATTGGAGCTTCGTGCTTCGTTCCTTTAACGGTTGTAACGATAAATTTATCATCTTCTGTTTTATCGATTGTCATTGCCGCTTCACCAAGTGTGAAACCAGGCTTAAATGGCGCAGCTTGTTCCATTAAATTGTCGATTAAGTCACCTGCCAAAACACTAGGAAATCCTGGGATATCGTAGATAGGTTTTTTTGGATAGATCTCAGAACATTGTCCACCTGGTTGTGGCAATGAATCAATTAAATGACAACGCAATTTTAAAAGTCCAGCTTCGAAAACGGTAAAAAGTCCGACAGGACCTGCACCAATGATGATAATATCTGTTTGAATCATTTTGTGAATTTGTAAAAACGCTGTAAAGTTAGCGAATAGTTCAGTAACAAAGAAGATTTTGAATTGTTCTTTTCTGTAACTAAAGTTGCTGAATAAGATCCGTTAATTCTTCCAAATGAATTGGTTTAATAAGGATGCCTTTTACTTGTTTTTTATCAAAGGTTTTAAGTTCAGTTACATCACTGTTTCCAGTAGCAAAAATTACAGGTGTTGAATGTTTTTGGGAGAATTGTTTAAAAAGTTCCACACCATCCATTTTACCTTTCAACTTAATATCGAGTACAACCGCTTTGAAATCATTTCCAAATTCCAAATGCTTGAAAAAATCATTTGCATTCGAGAATGAATAACAATCTAAACCTTCATTAGTGAGAAATTTGGACATCACTAACACAAGTAAATAATCATCTTCAACAAGGGCTATTTTTGGTTTCATCATATTAGGCTATGTAATCGAAATTAAGTGAAAATTCGGTTCCTTTTTCAATACGGTAAGAAAAATCACCTTCAAGTTGACGTGTAAAGGCATCAATTAATGTCATTCCGAGTGAGTTAATGTCTTCAGAGTTTGCTAAATCAATTCCAGATCCATTGTCTTTAATCACTAGTTTTATTCCATGCTCTAATTTCAGTGAAATCTTAATTACTGGATTGTCACTGTTTTCAAAAGCATGTTTGAAGCAATTACTGACAACCTCATTGATGATTAACCCGCATGGAATAGATTGGGACAAATCAAGATAAACTTCATCCAAATCAAATTGAAGTTGAATGGGTACGCTTGAACTTTGTGTTTTTGCAATTTCATTCACTAAATCTTCGATGTAAGTTCGTAAGTCTATTTTAGAAACATTTGATTGATGATACAAGGATTCATGAATTAAACTCATTGATTTGATGCGATTTTTAGAATTTGTTAGGAGTTCCTTTAATCGCGGATCTTTATCATACATTAATTGTAAATCAAAAAGCCCTGAAATCACAGCCAAATTGTTTTTCACGCGATGATGCGTTTCAGACAATAAGGTGTTTTTTTCACTCAATAATTTCTCCAATTCTATTTGATTCGTCTCTAATTCAGTGTTTTTGGCTTGTACTTCTTTGGCAATGTCGTTTTGAAACTTGGAAAAACTACTTGTTAACACAATTAAAAAAGCAAAAGCCATCATGACATTCAAATAGTATAGGCTGCTTAAAATTTCCGGTGAAACTTTAATAATAGGCTGGATGTTCTTGTAGTTTGCAAATTCAATAATTCCATAGGAGCTTAAATAAAGTATCAGACCCAAAATTGTCTGACGAAACTGATAAAAATGGAAAAAGGAATAAATAATTAATGGTGAAGTAAAGTAGTATAAATAAAATCCTGAATCATGGCCATACGTGAAGCTTAAAGCAAAAACAGAATAGTTGGTTGAAATGAGTGTTAAAAATTTCCCAAGCTTGTAATAACGATTTTTATTGCACACTAATGAAATGCTGAAGAGCATTTGAACAACACAGAAAAGCAAGGCAGAATCGTAATTTTTTAAAATGAACATTGTCCCGTAATAGGGTGTGCAAAAAAGAATACACGTCCAAGTAAAAATATTTAAAACACGTAAGCGATTATTAAATTCTGAAGAAAGCGAATCATCTACTCCGATGGAGATAGCACGTTGTAAAAAAGATGTAGTTGATCTTTCGAGCACGTGGAGAGAGTTTAAGCTTGAAAGTGAAAATAACGAAAAAAAGAATACAAACTACATCTTTGGGACAAGCGGTAGTTAAAAATATTTTTTGGAAAACTCCCAAAGAACGACTCCGGCACAAACAGAAACGTTTAAACTATGTTTCGTTCCAAACTGTGGGATTTCAATAATGTAATTAGACTCATTAATCACATTTTGATCAACTCCATTCACTTCATTCCCAAAAACTAAAGCAAACTTTTCCTCAGGAAGATCTGCTACATTTTGAAGAAAAGTCGTTTTTTCTGTTTGTTCAATACTACAAACAGCAACACCTTGTTCCTTTAATTCATGAACCAAATCAATAATCGAACGACGGTATTCCCATTCTACTGTTTCAGTTGCACCTAATGCTGTTTTTTGAATCTCGCGATGTGGAGGATTAGCTGTAATTCCACACAAATAAATCTTTTCAACATTGAAGGCATCTGATGTTCTGAAAAATGAACCAATATTGTTGAGGCTGCGAATATCATTGAGTATCACGATAATCGGAAATTTCTTTTGTTGCTTGAATT
>JBDKHH010000337.1:0-7009 GCA_039797785.1 Bacteroidota bacterium
ACTCTGCGTCGCGTATCTTCTTGCCAATCTTTTCGTTACGATCATCAACGAATCCGCGAATATCGTAATTATTTAGCAATTCTGAAACTTTTTCTGCGTAGTCGTTATATTTATCCGAAATTGGTAAAATAGCAAATTGTTCAACTGCCAACCATAATGGGAAGTCTCCTGCACAGTGTTCAAGCAATACTGCGACGAAACGTTCCATCGAACCAAACGGCGCGCGGTGAATCATTACAGGTCTGTGTTTTTGATTGTCAGCTCCAGTATATTCCAATTCGAAACGTTCTGGTAAATTGTAATCTACCTGAATTGTTCCTAATTGCCATTCTCTTCCTAAAGCATCTTGAACCATGAAATCCAATTTAGGTCCGTAGAACGCTGCTTCACCATATTCTACAACGGTAGGAAGATTTTTCTCTGCTGCTGCTTCAATGATAGCTGTTTCTGCTTTAACCCAATTTTCTTCAGCACCAATGTATTTTTTACGGTCAACTTGATCACGTAAAGAAATTTGCGCTTTGAAATTTTGGAAATCCAATGTCTTCAATACGTAAAGAACAATATCAATTACTTTTTTGAATTCTTCTTTAACCTGCTCTTGTGTACAGAAGATATGTGCATCATCTTGCGTAAATCCACGAACACGCGTTAAGCCATGTAATTCACCTGATTGCTCGTAACGGTAAACTGTTCCGAATTCAGCAAAACGTGCTGGTAAATCTTTGTATGAACGTGGTTTTGATTTGAAAATCTCACAGTGGTGAGGACAATTCATTGGTTTCAAGTAAAACTCCTCGTTTGGATCTGGAGTTCTAATTGGTTGAAATGAGTCAGCACCATATTTTTCATAGTGACCAGAAGTCACGTACAATTCTTTGTTTCCGATGTGTGGAGTGATTACTTGTTGGTAACCAGCTTTACGTTGTGCTTTCTTTAAGAAGTTTTCCAAACGCTCACGCAAAGCAGCTCCTTTCGGTAACCACATTGGTAATCCTTGTCCAACTTTTTGAGAGAACGTAAATAACTCTAATTCTTTACCTAATTTTCGGTGGTCACGACGTTTTGCTTCTTCAACTTTTTCTAAGTAATCTGTTAAATCAGCATTTTTTTGGAACGTGATTCCGTAAATACGCGTTAATTGCTTGTTATTTTCATCACCTTTCCAGTATGCACCAGCAATTGAAGTTAACTTCACAGCTTTGATAAAACCTGTATCAGGAATATGTGGTCCACGACATAAATCGGTAAAATTACCTTGAGTATAGAACGTGATGCTTCCATCTTCTAAACCTTCGATTAATTCCAATTTATATGGATCTTGCTTTTCTGTGAAATACGCTAAGGCATCAGCTTTTGAAACTTCTTTACGGATGTAAGGATTTTTTTCTTTCGCTAATTCTTTCATTTTTTGCTCCACTTTTTCCAAATCTTTTTCGGAAATAGAGTACTCCATGAAATCTACATCATAATAGAAACCATTGGCAATTGGAGGTCCAATCGCTAATTTAATTCCAGGGAAATAAAATTCTAAGGCTTCTGCCATCAAGTGAGCAGATGAATGCCACATGGTCGATTTTCCTTCGGTGTCGTTCCAGGTCAATAATTGCAAGGTGCAGTCATTGTTCAAGGGGCGAGTTGCATCAATCACTTGACCGTCTACCTTAGCGGCAAGTACATTTCTAGCAAGACCTTCAGATATGCTTTTTGCGACATCCAACGAAGTTGTGCCATTTTCGCATTGTCTTACTGATCCATCCGGAAGAGTTACGTTAATCATGTTTCAATTCAATTTTGCTAACAAAGATAATGATTCACTTGAATTTTAAAGCTACGAATTGAGAAGGATTCAACTTATTCTTTGATAATTTTTGTTTTTTCAAAAAAAAGTGTTCATTTGTAACTGATATTGAAAGCATTAACAACCTTGAAACTACGATTTTACTTAGCACCTTTTCTGCCTTTAGCTCTCTGTTTTGGAAGTGGGATATTACTTGGATTTGAGAATCAAAGTTCAAGTCTGTTATTCGTCTCATTATTTTTGATTGCCTTTATTTATTTTGCGGTTTCCCTTGTTGCAAAATTGCCTTCAACCAACACGCTTTATGTATCCATTTTTGTTTCGTTTTTTTCGTTAGGAGCATTATCCGTGCATGATCGACTTGGTTTATTAAATGAAGCGCGACTTGACACTACTTATCGTGAGTTTGATCCGTTACAAGTTGAGGTTTTGGAAGTGGGGAATTCAACGTCAGATTGGGTAAAAATTGTTGGTAAAGCACAGTTTCTGTTTCATAATGAAAAGAAAATTAAACTGAATGAGTCAATTGTTTTGTATGTAAAAAATGATGGAAATCTCTTATTGAAAGGAGATGTTTTACTGGTTAATTCTAATCTGAACAAAATCAAAAACAATGGAAATCCTGGTGAATTTGATGCGGAAAGTTATTGGTCAAAAAAAGGAATTTTCTATACAGCCTTCGTTGGAGAAGATGATTGTAAATTGCTAGAACATCAACCATCAAATTGGATAGTAAATGCGATGGAATCGTGCCGTGTTTACTTGAGTAACGCGCTCTCAAGTAATTTGAAAGGAAAGGAATTGGCAATAGCACAGGCCTTAATTCTCGGTGATAAAAGCTTGTTAGATCAAGAAGTGAAAAATAGCTTCACCAATACTGGTGCAATGCATGTACTCGCTGTTTCGGGTTTACATATTGGGATCATCATGCAAATTCTAATGGTTGTTTTGGGGTATTTCCCCAAAGTAATAAGTCGAAACAAAGCATTAACTGCAGTGTTAATTGTCATGTGGATTTATGCGTTTATAACTGGCATGTCACCTTCTGTCGTACGCGCTGTTTTTATGTTTTCCGTTTTGGTAATCGCACAATTATTTGGAAAGCAATATCATTCAATTAACGCCTTGTTTTTTACTGGATTTGCGCTTTGTTTGGTAGATCCATTTGTTATATATGACATTGGATTTCAATTATCATTTTTAGCAATGTTGGGAATCTTTTTGTTTTACAAACCCATTGGTGAACTTATTTATATCGAGAACAAGTGGATGCGAAAAGTGTGGGAGGGAACAGCCATTGGTTTTGCTGCACAACTAATGACAACTCCATTATCACTCTATTATTTTCATCAATTTCCGAATTATTTTATTCTCACGAACATTGGTTTAATGGCTTCATCTGGCTTGATTTTAGGTGTAGGAATTTTCTTATTTGCAACGAGTTGGTGGAAAGCCTTATCAAAAATTACAGGAATTGTTTTGACTTGGGTGATATTTTTGTCACTCGCGTTCATTGAATGGGTGGAAGGATTGCCGGGTGGTGTTGCCTACGGATTTACACTTTCTTTAATGACTGTGGCTGGATTCACACTTTTGGTTTTGATCTTATTTCTACTTGTTAAAAATAAACGCCATCAGTCGTTAGGTTTAGGACTTGGTTTTGTATTATTAACGCTCATTGTTTTTGATCGCTTTCAAAACATGAGTAACAACGAGTTTTGTGTTTTCAATTCAAAACAAGTGGTTTTCGTAGTAAAGAATGATCAGAATTTATTTTGCTTTTACAAAGCGAAAAAGGAGGATTTTGATAAAGTTGAAAAAATGGTAGATGCGTATCGTAAAATTTATCCTGCGGAAGTACACTACTTCGATTTAACCAAAAAGAATTATTCTCTTTCCTCCCAATCGTTGAAGGTGAAAACAACTAAAAACGGAGCGAATTGGAAAGTCAAAGTGAATAACAAAGAATATGCTTTAGTTACTGATTATGATTCCAATACATCATTAAATGGTCAAAGAATTGTCATGCCGTACATCGAAAGTTCTAGTTCCTACGAATTGTCAAAAGGAGCGTATAGGGCAAAACTCTAATTCAATTGTTTTTTCTCTGTTAATTGAAGGAATTCATTAAAAATGAAGGAATAATTACGCGTAACTTGTACATTGTTTTCATTCGTTTCAACATAACTGCAATTGAGCTTGTATCCGACTAGAATTTCTTCCTTTTTATCGTTTGTTTGAACTAATTGTTCAATGGCAGAAAATTTGTCTAAATGGTTCACGTAACTGTTTCCGTGAAGATTTTTTAAGGCTGAATATCGCAACAATGTTTCAATGTCGAGTGTGTGGTTTTTAGTAGCGTAATCCATTAAATTTAAAGTGTGAAGAATGAAGGCGTCACGTTTACTTCCTGTTAGATTTCTACTTGCAGATTTATAATAGCCATAAAATTCTTTTTCACCTTCAGTTGGCGGGTAACCGACTGTAATAAATGCTTCTTCGAATAAGTACACTTTGTACATTTCTTCATATTTCTTCGGTAAATAAACACTTTCATTTAAATGAACATCGTCTATTTTTAAATCGTTTGAAAGTCTAAAATTCCCATCATAAATCTCAAAAGTATCACCTTTCACCAAAGCGAAAATGTGATTTTCTATGTAAATAACTTTGTTCGTATCATTCAATGAAATCATTCGCTGATTTTCAATTAGGTTATCTAGTCTTTTATCGGAAATACCATTTTTTTCATTGCTGTATTTTTGATCAAATAAGGAATCCAATTTCTGATAACTCAAAGGTTTGATTGTTTGAGGTGTAGCAAACGCGATAGATTTATAGCGAATACCTGAAGTGTTAAATGTTCTAGTTAGATATGACTCGATTGAATCGTGTCGTCTTTGTTCAAAAGCAGCGGGAGATTCTATGGGTGTATATGTTAATCCACAAGAAGCGATTGAAACAAGTAAGAAGATGAAAAAGATGAAACGAACCATAGGTTTGAGTTTAGCTTATTACCAAATTTACGAATTAGATTTAGTCTTTCAGTTTAAAGCAAAAAAAAATCCATCTCGAAAGATGGATTTAAGATTGAAATATTGAATTAACGATTCAACATAACTGGCATAACCAGCATAAGAATGTCTTCGTCTTCATTGTCTTTTACAGCTGGCATCAATAATCCTGCGCGAGAAGGTTCACTCATTTCAAGTTTCACTTCTGTTGTGTCAAGATTGTTCAACATTTCCATTAAGAAACGCGAATTGAAACCAATTTCCATATCGTCGCCATCATAATTACATGTCAAACGCTCATTTGCCTCGTTTGAGAAATCAATATCTTCAGCTGACAATGATAACTCAGAACCAGCTAATTTCAATTTGATTTGATGTGTTGTTTTGTTCGCGAAAATCGAAACACGTTTGATTGAACTCAAAAACTGAGCACGATCAATGATCAATACGTTTGGATTTTCTTTTGGAATGACTGCTTCGTAATTTGGATATTTTCCGTCAATCAAACGACAAATTAAAACGATGTCGTTGAAAGTGAAAATTGCATTCGATTCATTGTATTCCAATAATACTTCTTCAGCACCACTTAAATTTGATTTCAACAAATTCAATGGTTTTTTTGGAAGAATGAAAGACGAACTTCCAGTTGCTGTTGAATCTGTTCTACGGTAACGCACCAATTTGTGTGCGTCTGTAGCAACAAAGGTAATGTCTTGCGGACTAAATTGACAAAATACACCACTCATTACAGGGCGAAGATCATCGTTTCCAGTAGCGAAAAGCGTTTTGTTAATCGCTTTTGAAATAATTTCTCCTGAAACTTTCGTTGTACTGCTGTTTTCAATAGATGGAGTTCTTGGGAAATCATCTCCGTTGTATCCAACCATTTTCGATTTACCATTGTCGTATGCAATTTCAACCGAGTAATTCGTTTTGTCTACAAGGAATGTACATGGTTGATCTGGTAAATTTTTCAAGACATCCAATAATAATTTTGCTGGAATTGCAATTTTGCCTGCTTCGTTTGCTTCAACTTCTAATGAAGTGCGCATCGTAGTTTCTAAATCCGACGCAGAAACAGTCAATTGACCATCTACAATTTCGAATAGAAAGTTATCTAAAATTGGCAAAGTATTGCTAGTGCTCAAAACACCAGAAATGCTTTGTAAGTGACGAAGTAATGTTGTGCTTGATATTATAAAATTCATTTCTCTGAAATTTATAACAAATTTATTCAACGATCACCTTTAAATCACACGTTAAAAGTGTTTTTTTAAACTATTTATTAACAATGGTTTTTTTGTCCTATTTCTTCATTTATACGAGAAAAAATAGATCAAAAAATTGCTTTAGTAAAGTAATGCCTATAATGAATTGTATACTTGACTTCCGTCGTGTTCTTTTTTCATTCGTTTACTTATGTCTAATGGGAAATAGATATGGCCCATTAATAATTTATTGAAGACGAAATACTGACATTTCACCACTTCACCTGAAGGTAATTCACACCAAAAACGATCCATATCAACATCTACGATATCACCAAATTCATTTTTTTGAAGATTGTTTCCTTTGATTCTGAAAAGTCTCAAAACAGTTTTCTTACCATTTGTTTCTGTTACAGTCAATTTGGTAAACGGCATCGATTTTTTCAAGCTATCAACTTGTTTTTGACTTAACTCAAAATTGGCGATGTCGTAGTGGATTTTTTTGTAATTCTGCAAATAGCGGTAAGCCATTGCTGTGTCAACCATCGGAAGTTTAACTCCTCGTTGATATACGTTTACGTTACTTCCTGACTTTGTAACACTGAAACTTAGGCTAGGGTCATCATACACTTTTACATCAACTTTTGAGATTTGGTCAATGCCCAAAGCAAATATATTCGTGCATGCCCATTTACGTTTGTCGGCAAAGAAACGAGGTTCAATGATTCCATTTTCACCTTTAATTTTCATGATGACTGGTTTGCCACTTTTTCCAAATTCTTCTGAATCCAACAACATGATTTGACCATAATGATCAGCTGATGATGGACCGATATACCACGTTTTTTTCCATTCACCATTTTGGAAAATTTCAACCATTGTATTTTGCGAAGCCATCAAATTATTGAACTTTTCAATTGAATTGTCCGCTAGATATCCCTTGAATTCAATGTTTTTAATTGTTTCAAGAATGAAATTTACATTTG
>JBDKHH010000338.1:0-14101 GCA_039797785.1 Bacteroidota bacterium
TCTTCGGATAATTCTCGGGAAAAAAGCCATAAACAATTTCTTTTCTGGGCGTACCAATAAAATACTTTCCAAAGCGATCGCTCGTGTAATGATGTTCCGTTTTGGATTCGGTATTTATTTCTACCAACTTAAAAGGGTAAAAAGGCATTGCACCTGTTGCTTCTGAAACATTTGATTCACCATTTTCTAACTCAATTCCTCCATAAACGATTGATGAATAGTCAATTTTACCTATAAAGATATTTACTTTAGGATGAATGAAAAGTGTATCAGTAATTTTTCCATTTTCAAAGTTTAATTCAGCAATTTGTTTTCCACTCTCCGAATAAAAAATAGCATTGCCATTTTCTTTGGTGTGTTTCATGGTTTTGTCCCACATTTTTTTGCCGTTTGAATAAAATCGGATGTAATGAACCGGAAGTGTTTGCGCTGTAATTGGATAAATTGACAGAAGTTTTCCGTTTTTAGCAAATTCATATTGAACGGTATCTTTACTTCCGTTCACTTGAATAATTTTATTCCCATAATATGCATTTTCTTCAATCAGAAGTGTGTCTTGCGAAAAACCAGCAAAGTTCAATAGAATGAAAAAAAGGAAAATGTAGTTCATTTAATGAAGTTGAATTAAATCTGTTGTTTGAATAATGTCTTGGATAGATTCTATTAAATAATCAATTTCGTTTACTGAATTAAATACTTGAAATGAAAAACGAATATAGCATTTGTCTCCATGTCGCATCACAGGAATTTCAATCTTGTATTTTTCGAAAAGCAAACGTTGTAATTTCTCAGGTTCCTTTGTTTTGATTTCAGCTGAACAAAGTTGACCAAAGAATTCCCTTGTTAATGGAGCAAGTGGTTTCGTATTCAGAAGCTTAAACAATTTCGGTGCATTTTCAATTAATTGATTTCGGCACTCTTCAGTTTTTTCTTTCCAATTGTGTTTTTCCATGAACTCAATTGATTTTGGAATTGTCAGATACGCTGAAAAATCGCGAGTTCCATTGAATTGATGGTAATCGAAAAATTGTGAATTAGAAGGTGCTGCACTTTTGTAACCCCATGAAATAATTAAAGGATCTAAATCTTTCTGGAAATCAGGATGTACATATAAGAAAGATGAACCTTTCGGCGTCATCATCCATTTATGACAAGCGCCAGTGTAATAATCCGCTTTCAATTCTGATAAATTCAAATCAATATGCGCTGGAACATGCGCTCCATCTACAATTGTAATTAAACCACGTTTTTTTGCTTCATCACAAATTTCCTTTACAGGCAGAATAAGCCCAGTGCTACTTGTGATTTGGGAAATGAATACAGCTTTGGTTTTATCCGTATAGCCCTTCCAAAACTCTTCTAAAAAGGCTTCTTTTGATTGGATAGGTAAAGTAATTGCTTGTTGAACATATTTTGCGCCTTGTTTTTCACAATAATAGTTCCATGTTCGATCCATTGCGCCATATTCCAAAGAGGTTGATAATAGCTCATCTCCATGGTTCATGTGGAAATTTTTAGCAATTATGTTAATCGCATGTGTTGGATTTGGAACAAAAATTAGATTTTCAAAATCAGCAGAAATAAATTTCCCCAAAGCCTTTCTTGCTTCGTTCAAATAGCGATAGCCATCTACTGTAATGAATTGAACTGGTTCTTTTTCAAGTAAAAGTTGCCAATTGACATAATCATCAAATAGCTCTTTTGGTGTTGCGCCGAAGGATCCGAAATTTAAAAATGTAATGTCGTCACGCAGTAAAAAATGTTCTTTCATTCTATTAATTATTTCATGCTTTTCAATGATACAAATTTATTTCATTAAATTCGTTCAGCTTTTTGCTAAAATGATTTTGTTATACTCATAGAACTACTACAAAATGAAATTAAAAACACTCTCCTTTACTGTTTTGATGAGCTTCTTTGCTATTCATTCAGTCAATGCCCAAGATACGATTGTGAAGGCCGCAATCTTAGACGATGGGTCTCAAAATGCAGAAAAATCGTATAATCAAGGAATTCAGCATTTTGCAAGTAAAAACTTCAAAGAAGCATTAACCGATTTTGATGCTGCAATTTCCATTAAACCCGATTTTGATAAAGCGTATTACAATCGTGGAAACACCAAAATGGAATTAAATGATTTACAAGGTGCGCTTGCAGATTTTAATATGGCTTTAAATATTAGTCAGCAAAGTGAATACTTTTTTGGTCGTGCACAAGTAAAATATGCTACATCAGATAAAGCTGGTGCTGAGCAAGATTATACGAAAGCAATTGAAATGAATACAGGTTATTCACAAGCATTCTATTATCGTGGTGTAATTAAATTTGAAAACAAAGATTACACTGGCGCAGTGGCTGATTTCACAGATGCAATTAAGTTCAATAATGAATATGCGTATGCCTACAATGATCGCGGAAGTGCGAAACGTCAGTTGGAAGATTATGATGGCGCAATTGCAGATTATAAAAAAGCCTTGTTGATCTCTACAAACATGCCATTTACATTGAACAATATGGCCAGTGTTTACCGTAAAAAAGGGAAATCTAAAGAAGCAATTGAAAATTATACTGCTGCAATTAAACTGAAAGGCGATTATTACATTGCATATACAAATCGTGGAAGTGCAAAATTGGATGCCGGTGATTTTAAAGGTGCACAAGAAGATTTTTCTAAAGCAATCCAATTGAAAGCAGATTATGCTTACGCCTATAATAATAGAGCAGTTGCGAAATACAAATTGAAAGATTACAAAGGAAGCATTGAAGATTGTACAAAAGCAATTGAATTGGAACCAACAAATGGTTATGCTTTCTTAAATCGAGGAATTGCAAAAGAAATGTTACGTGATGAAGCTGGTGCTTGTGTTGATTGGAAAAAAGCGGAAGAGCTTGGAGTTGAAACAGCAAAGAACTACAACGGTTCTTGTAAATAATTAAGTATCAAAAAAAGAATTTTAAGATGAAAAAGAATTTCTCGTTATTAGTTAAAATGACTTTGTTTATGATGCTTTTTATTACTGCATCATCAGTTTATGGTCAAAATATAGAATTCACAAAAGAATTTTTTAAAGAAGATAAAGATGGTTTAAAAAAGGCCAAAGACAATATTGAATTGGGTGATACTTATTACAGTCAAGGAACCATATTTTTTAAGCAGGCAATTGACCCGTATTTAGAAGCAAATAAGTTCAATCCAAATAATGCTTTACTCAATTTTAAAATTGGGCAATGTTATTTGTATTCGAATTTTAAACTGAAAGCCACTCCTTTCCTAGAAAAAGCAAAAAGTTTAAACGCATCAGTTGATCCAACGTTAAGTTTTTATTTGGGAAGAGCCTATCACTTAGATATGCAATGGGATAAAGCGATTGCAGAATTTAGTGTTTTTCAAAAAAATGGAAATGCTGGTGGAGATCCTGAAATGTTGGCTACTGCAGCAAAATCAATAAATGAGTGTTATGCAGGGAAAGAATTATCGCAAAAACCAATTCGTGTATTTATCGATAACTTGGGTAAAGAAGTGAATTCACAATACACGGATTATGGTCCTGTAATTTCAGCTGATGAGTCTGTTTTATTGTTTACTTCTAGACGACCAAATACAGTCGGAGGAAGAATTGATCCAGGATTAAATGAATATTTTGAGGATATCTATATTTCTTACAAACAAGCGGATGGTAAATGGTCTTCTGCTGCAAATATGGGTGAACCTGTGAATACAGAAGACCATGATGCGAACTCTGGTTTATCAGCAGATGGAACAAAGTTTTTGATTTATATTGGAAAGAACAACGGTGATTTGTATGAATCAGAATTGTTAGGTGATAAATGGTCGAAACCTGAAGCGATGAATAAAAATATCAATACGGATAAGTTTCATGAATCTTCAGCATGTTATTCACCTGATGGTAATTCAGTTTATTTCGTAAGTGACAAGCCAGATGGTTTAGGAAGTCGTGATATTTGGATTTCTCACAAAGATGAAAAAGGAAAATGGGGAAAAGCTGAAAATCTTGGTCCAACTGTAAATACGAAGTATGGAGAAGAAGGTGTGTTTATTCATCCTGACGGAAAAACATTGTATTTCAGTTCTCAAGGTCACAAAGGAATTGGTGGATACGATATTTTCAAAACCATTTACAACGATTCTACAAAAACTTGGTCAACTCCAGAAAATATTGGTTATCCTGTGAACACTCCAGATGATGATGTATTCTTTGTTGTTTCAGCGAGCGGACGTCATGGTTATTATACTTCGTTTAATCCAAATGGTTTTGGTGAAAAAGATTTGTACATGATTACATTCTTAGGTGTTGAAAAACAAATGATCATGAACAATGAGGATAATTTGATTGCTTCACAAGCTGCTCCAGTTAAAGAAACAGTTGTGGCTCCAGTTGTTGAAATCAAAGAGGCTCAATTGACAATCTTGAAAGGAAAAATCACTGATGCCTTAACTCAAAAACCGTTGGATGCAACAATTGAAATTATTGACAATCAAATGAATCAAGTAATTGCAACGTTTACATCAAATAGTACAACTGGAAAATATTTGGTTTCTCTTCCTGCTGGAAAAAACTATGGAATTGCTGTTAAGAAAGAAGGATATCTTTTCCATTCTGAAAATTTCGATATTCCTGCAACTTCAGCATTCCAAGAAGTAACAAAAGATGTTGAATTAAAAGGAATCGTTGTAGGAAGTAAAATCATTCTTAAAAATATCTTCTTTGACTTTGATAAAGCTACGTTGCGTCCTGAGTCAACAAATGAATTACAACGACTTACAAAATTGTTAACAGATGTTCCAACTCTGAAAATTGAAATCTCAGGACATACCGATTCAAAAGGTGCGAATGATTACAATTTAAAATTATCTGACAATCGTGCGAAAGCTGTTGTTGATTATTTGATTAAAGCTGGAATTTCTGCGGATCGCTTAACGTATAAAGGTTATGGTGAAGAACAACCAATTTCAACAAATGATACGGATGCAGGTCGACAATTAAATCGTCGTACTGAGTTTAAGATTATAAGTATGTAAGCTATTTTGTTAAATAATAAAAGGGCTCTGAAGATTCAGGGCCTTTTTTTATGAGTATTTTCGTCTAAAATAGGTTGCTGTGTAACAATTGTAACTGACTGTTTAAGATTATCGGGGCAATTTTACCTGAAATTAATGCACATGGAATTTTTAGGCTATTTTTTAGCAATACTTGTTGGAGTTTCTTTAGGGCTTGTTGGAAGTGGTGGATCCATTTTGACTGTTCCTATTCTTGTGATGGTCATGGGAGTTGATACCACTTTGGCAACTGCATATTCTTTATTTATTGTTGGATCTACTGCGTTAGTTGGAGGTATTCATAGTGCAATTCAGAAAAAAGTTGACTTTAAAACAGCATTGATATTTGGTGTGCCATCAATTGTTGCCGTTTATTTGACACGAGCGTATGTAGTTCCGTTAATTCCTAAAATTGTATTTACAATTGGTGGATTTGAAGTAACTAAATCAATTCTTTTGATGTTGCTTTTTGCAGTAGTTATGGTTGCTGCATCGATAACAATGATTCGTCCACAGAAAAAAACTGTAGAAATTCAAGGTGATAAAAAATACAACTTCCCTTTAATATTTATTGAAGGAATGTTAGTCGGCGCCTTAACAGGATTAGTTGGTGCAGGAGGCGGATTTTTAATTATTCCGGCACTTGTATTATTGGCTAAAATCCCAATGAAAGAAGCTGTTGGAACTTCGTTGTTTATTATTGCTTCAAAATCATTAATTGGTTTCACTGGCGATTTAAAAGGTGATGAAGTGATTGATTGGCATTTGCTAATTTACTTCACATTGGCAGCAATCGTTGGTATCTTCATTGGTTTACTATTGGCTAAAAAAATACCTGGAGAAAAATTAAAAACTGGCTTTGGTTGGTTGGTTTTAATCATGGGAATTTATATCATTGTTGATGAACTCTTTTTGAAGTAAACGCAATCAATGTTAAAAATCGTATCTCTGTTTTCATTCATTGGTTTAACCTTTTACGGGTTCACACAAAAATCTGAAGTGAGAGATTCTGCTAGCTTGATTTCATCTTTTAGAAATGGAAAGGTTAGTGGTCAAATCCGTAATTTTTTCATGGCAACCGATAATGAAAAAGGTTTATCTGATTATTATGCGGATGCTTTCGGAGGCAAAATCACTTATTCAACTGCAAAATTCAAAGGTTTTCAATTGGGTGTGACGCAATCGTTTATTTTTAACCTTGCTTCATCCGATTTTTCGAAGAAAGATTCTTTAACAAATGCAGCAAACCGCTATGAATGTGCTTTGTTTGATGTGACAGATATTTCTAATAAGTATAATTTAACACGTTTGGATGAATTGTACCTGAAATACACATTTAAAAAATCAAGTATAACAGTAGGACGTCAATATCTGAATACTCCTATTTTGAATACGCAAGATGGACGCATGATACCAACTGCCTTTGGTGGACTTTGGTTCGAGTCTAGTTTCAAGAAATGGAATGTTTCTGGTGGTTGGTTGATCTCGGCAGGTCCAAGAGGTACGACGAAATGGTATTCTATTGAAAAGTCCTTAGGTTTGTTGTCCAATGGAATAAATAACGATGGCATATCTGCAAAGTACCTTAATAATATTCAATCGGAAGGAATTGGAGTTGTGCAAGTGAATCGAAAAATCGGTAACTTTTGGATTGTCAATTTTGCTGATTATCTTGTTGAAAATGTGTTTAATACTGCATTTGCTCAACTAGATTTTTCTGTTCCCAACAAGTGGTTTGGTGGAATTCAATACATTCATCAAAATGGATTAAATGTTGGCGGAAATGCAGATCCACATTTAGCCTACTTTGAAAAAAACGGTCAATCAAATTCTTTTGGTTTGCGATTCGGTCGAAAAATCAAGCAGTTCTCTCTTACTTTAAATTATAATCACATAACAAAGGATGGACGCTTTTTATTACCGAGAGAATGGGGAAGAGAACCATTGTTTACTTTTATTCAACGCGAACGATCGGAAGGATTAGGAAATACACACGCCTTTGTTTTGAAAACAGAATTCATTAATAAACACAAAACAATTGGAGTTAAGCTTTATTCAGGTGCTTTTTTAACACCTGATGTTTCTGATTTTCGTTTCAACAAATATGGACTTTCTTCTTATTGGCACACAGATTTAGAACTGAAATATCAACCATCGAGAAAAATCAAGAATTTTGAAATTTCACTTTTGATAGCGAACAAAATGTCAATCGGAGAAACATATAACAACCCTAAAAATGTCATTAACAAAGTAAACATGTTCAATTATAATCTGATTCTGAATTATAATTTCTAGAAGAATTCAAGAATGAATCCAATTATGTAACAAATGTTTCGTTAGTTAAAAAAAAATAAACGAAATTTGTTTAGAATAAATCCAAATAAAAAACACACACACATGACAATAGAACAAATCTACACAGGTTGTTTAGCGCAAGGAGCGTATTACATCACATCGAATGGCGAAGCAGCAATTATCGATCCTTTAAGAGAGATTGAACCATACATAGAACGAGCAAAAAAAGACAACGTTCAAATCAAATACATTTTTGAAACACATTTTCACGCAGATTTTGTCAGTGGACACATTGATTTAGCAAAAGCGACTGGAGCGACTATAGTTTACGGACCAAATGCAGCGCCAACTTATGATGTTCATATTGCAACAGATGGTGAAATTCTTAAAATGGGTGATATTTCATTCAAAATATTGCATACTCCAGGTCACACAATGGAAAGTACGTGTTTTCTGTTGATTGATGAAAACGGAAAAGACCATGCGTTATTCTCTGGAGACACCTTATTTATTGGTGATGTTGGACGTCCAGATTTAGCACAAAAAGCTGCTTCCATGACGCAAGAGCAATTGGCTGGAACCTTGTTTCATTCATTACGTGATAAAGTAATGACATTAGCAGATGACGTTATCGTATATCCTGCACACGGAGCTGGTTCTTCATGTGGAAAAAACATGAGTAAAGAAACAGTAAGTACAATTGGTGAACAAAAAGCAAAAAATTATGCTTTGCGCGCTGATATGAGCGAAGAAGAATTCATTAAAGAAGTTACAGATGGATTATTGCCTCCTCCTGGATATTTCGGGATGAACGTAATGATGAATAAAACAGGTTATGACAATATTGGTGAAGTAATGAAACGCGCCAATCAAGCATTGTCTCCTTCAGCATTTGAAGCAGCAGCGAATGAAACAGGAGCGGTTGTTTTAGATACACGAAATGCGCAAGTTTTTTCAGAAGGATTTATTCCAAACAGCATTAATATTGGTTTGGATGGACAATTTGCGCCATGGGTTGGAGCAATGTTACCAGATGTAAAACAAGAATTACTACTAGTTACCGAAGCAGGCAATGAAGCAGAAACAATCAAACGATTGGCTCGAGTAGGATATGATCACGTAATCGGATTCTTAGAAGGTGGTTTTGATGCATGGAAAAATGCTGGTAATGAAGTTGATACGGTTACACGAATTACAGCTGATGATTTTGCTGAACGATTCAAAGCATCTCCAATTGTAATTGATGTGCGTAAACCAGGAGAATTCGCTGCGGAACACGTTGATGGAGCGAAAAGTATTCCCCTAGATTTCATCAATGAAGATATGGCTCAATTCCCGAAAGAAGAACCGTTCATTATTCATTGTGCTGGAGGATACAGAAGTATGATTGCAGCATCTATTTTAAAATCAAGAGGATACGACAATTTCATTGAAGTGTTCGGCGGATTTGGAGCAATTGCTAAAACCGAGGTTCCTAAAACAGATTATGTTTGTCCTTCAACATTAAGAAAAGCATAGATTTCGACAACTTATAGACTAAAAGGCCTCGCACTTGCGGGGCTTTTTTATAACCCAAAATCACGAATTATTTGATAGGTAGAATAAAAATCAACATCTTTTGTGAAAATGGATTGCGTTCCACCTTGATTTTCTGCTGTTCCAGGGTCAATAGCAATTTGATGTTTCAATGAAGCGATCTTGTAAACGATTACTTTTTTGTTAGATTTTTGATTAGAATAGACAACTTGCTCGATTAATTCATTCGAATTATAAGCGCTTGTTTTTAAACACTCATTTGCTTGAAGAGACAATAAACCAGTCCACTGTTTCACTAGTAAATCTGCATTGATTGGGTCAACAACATTATCGTCTAAACCTTGATAAACAATCAAACTGGGGAAAGACATTTTATCGCGATTAACGAGTGCAAGTACTTCATTTTGTGATGGATTTATTTTACCGTTCATTACTTTTAAAGCATCGCCTGGTGTTTTCGCTAGTCCATGCGCCGTTCCAGCATACGAAACACCCGAATGAAAAGTAGCTGGAGAAATGGCTAAAAGAGAAACACTCATTGCTGCACCGGCAGAATATCCCACAATAAAAATCTTCGAAGTATCAATATTCATTTTGGTTTTAGCAAAGTCAATCATTTGAAGAATGGATTCTGCTTCTCCATTTTTAAGAGAAATATCATCTTCTTTAAACCAATTAAAACAGCGACTCGCGTTATTAGATACTTTCTGCTGTGGAAATATCAGATTGAAATGATACTGTTCGGCTAATGTTCCCCAACCTGCAATACGTTCAATTTCTTCTGCCGTTTGACTGCATCCATGTAAGACAACGATTAAAGGAGCTTTAACTTTTGAATCCAATGAATCTGAAAAGGTATACATTTCCAAATTACCTGGATTTGTTCCAAAGTTGGGGATAGGATTCAAACTAGTTTGAGCTGAAAATACAGATAAAGAGAAAGAAAACAGAAAAGTTATGAATTGTTTCATAGAATCAAATATAGTGTAATTTACAATCGATTGTAAAAGACAAAGATTGACATTGATTAGCCAAAAAGATGCCAAAAATCATATTTTAAAAACCTTTTTGGATGTAATATTACAAGATAAATTGATCATTATGACTGAATATAGTATTACCAAGGAAATTATACGCGGAAAATTGAAGCCACGCGCGAAAGAGTCACACAAAGGAGATTACGGTCACGCCTTAATCATCGCAGGCGGTAAAGGTAAAATTGGCTCGGCAGTATTGGCAACGAAAGCATGTTTAAGAAGCGGAGTAGGCTTGTTAACAACACATATCCCAGCGTGTGGAGAAGCAGTACTTCAAACGGCTATACCCGAAGCAATGATCAGTGTAGACACGAATGATAAACTATTTTCTGACAACATAGGAAATTTTCATTTTAAAACGATTGCGTTTGGACCTGGACTTGGTACAGCTGTTTTGACGCAAAAGGCCATTCATCATTTATTAAAAGTTGAAAAAATTCCGATGGTCATCGATGCAGATGGGTTGAATTGTATTTCCTTAAATAAAGAATGGTTTAATTTAATTCCTGAAAACTCAATTCTAACTCCGCATCCAGGTGAATTTGAACGTTTAGTTGGTCCTTGGGAAACACTTGAAGATCGTACACGTTTACAAATTGACTTTGCTAAAAGAATAAATTCTATAGTTGTTGTAAAAGGCGGACCAACATACATCGCGGCTCCAGATGGAAGTTTATATGTCAATACAACTGGGAATCCAGGAATGGCAAAAGGCGGAAGTGGTGATGCATTGACAGGAATGATTACAGCATTTCTATCTCAAAATTACTCGTCTTTGGATGCAGCGATTTTAGGCGTTTACATTCACGGATTGGCTGGCGATAAAGCGGTTGTGAAAACAACTGAATATGGTTTGTTGGCGACTGATTTAATTGAAGCAATACCAGAAGCAATTAAGGAAATTCTTTAATCCTCAGTTTCAACAATACGCTGTTTCATAAGAATTTTATCAATTCTTAGTCCGTCAACGTCCATAATTTCGAAGTAGTAATTTTCGTATTCAAAATTATTTCCAGCAACAGGAATTGCTTTGAGGTGTTCTAGCATGAACCCTGCAATTGTAGTGTATTGCGAGATGTTATCTTCGATGATTTCCTTTTGAAAGTATTGGTTTAACTCGAAAATTAGTGTTTTACCATTAATCAAGTATGAACCGTCGTCGCGTTTCGTGATATCTAATTCATCAAGCTCATCTTCATCTGGTAAATCTCCCACAATCGCCTCAATTAAATCATGTAACGTAATGATTCCAACAACGCCGCCGTATTCATCGATTACAGTTCCAATGTATTGCTTCTTCGATTTGAACAAGCTTAAAATTTTAAATGCTGGAGTATTTTGAATGATGTAAATTGGGTCTTCTAAAATATCTTCTAATTTAAAACCTGGAGTTTTGTAATTCTCAAAGAAATCTTTTATTGTAATAACGCCTTTGATATTACTCATTTGTCCATCGCAAACAATGAATTTTGAACGCATACTTTTAAGTAATTGTTCAAAAATCTCATCGATACTTAAATTAATATCAATCCATTCTACTTCAGAATTGTGCGTCATTAAGGATTTCGCCGTTTGATCTGTGAAATAGAATAGGTTTTGGTGGACTTGGCTTTCATCGGTTTCCAATACACCTTGTTTACCCGCATTGAAAAGCATAAATTTCAATTCTTCTTCACTCATGTGGTCCGAATCGTTTTCCTTTACGCCAAATAATTTCAAAATTAATTTAGTTGAAATCGACAATAATCGTACAAATGGGTAAGTTGCTAGAGTGAAATACTTGATAATAGGTGCACAAACTAAAGCAATTTTCTCAGCGCTATTCATCGCAATTGTTTTAGGTACTAATTCACCAACTACAATAGTAAAATAGGTGATGCTACCAATTACAATCAACAATGAAACCATGTGAACAGAACCGCCTAAAAATTTCACATTAACGAGCACTTTTTCCATGTCATCAGTCAATGTTGCTCCACCATAAGCACCGGCAATGATTCCAATTAATGTTATACCAACTTGCACAGAAGAAAGGAAGTTTTCTGGTTTGTCCAGAAGTCCTAAAATTGTTTTTGCTCGAGAATTTCCTTGATCAGCAAGGTGTTGAATACGTGATTTTTTAACAGAAACTAAAGAAATTTCAGATAGGGCAAAAAATGCATTTAAAAATGTCAATAGAATAATGACTATTATTTCCATGGCGCAAAGCTACAAAATATAGTGAAGTATTAAGTTTTATGGGGTGTTTATTTCGTTTAATACGAAAAGCAAAATGCCTCACATAAGCAAGGCATTTTTAGTATTTAATCTTCGTCATCTTCGAAGCCATCATCTTCTTCATCGATTTCTTCGTCGTCATATTGATTAAACGAGTGAATATCGAAATCTTCATCGTCATCATCGTCACCAAAGAAGCGGTTATTTTTACCACTTTTCTTGTAAGCATTCATCTTCGGTTTTTTCGCTCTTCCTTCAGAATCCCAATCTTTTGGTTTTTTATCCTTGTCAACTTTCTTTCTTACTTCACCTTTAATTGATTCAGGAAGAACAGGAGGGATAAATGCTGGTGCATCATCAGCTGGTTTTCTATACTCAGAAGGTCGAGACTCTGAACTACCACGTGAATCGCGGTTATTGTCAAATCCTTCACGACGTTTAAAATCTGGTCGTGGACTATTAGCATCTCTCGGAGGGCGACTATCCGTTCGTTGTTCTGCTTCTTTGACAGCGATTGGTCGACCATTCATCATGGAACCGTCCAATTTCTCGATGGCAGTCATCGCTTCGTCACGATTTGCCATTTCAACAAATCCAAAACCTCGAGATTTTCCTGTTTCTCTGTCTGTGGCAACACTAGCCTTTAATACTGTTCCGTGTTGCTCAAATGCTTGCTTCAATTGCTCGCCCGTAATGCCAAAATCCAATTTGGCGACAAAAATACTAGTCATAAAAATGAAATAGCGTGTAAAGATGTTTTTAAACGTTAATAATTCATTCGAAAATAGAACTTTTTTTTAATGATTAATGTATTTGAATTGTATTTTTATAAAAAAAAGCAAAATGAATGCATTAATCCTTGGTTCAACTGGTCTTGTCGGTCACGAATTACTTGAATTATTAGTAGTTGATCGTCGATTTGAAAAAATAGATTTGCTGAGTAGAAGGGAATTAGATATTCGTGAAATTTCAGTAACGAATCACATGGTTGATTTTTCAAATTTAGTTGAATTACCTGTTCATCATTCAATTGATATTCTTTTTATCGCGTTTGGTTCTACAATAAAAAAGGCAGGATCAAAAGCTGCTCAATGGAAAATTGACGTGGATATACCAACTGCAGTTATGAAGCTCTCAAAAGAAATAGGAGTGAAGCAATGTGTTTTGATTTCTGCCTTGGGTGTAAGGTTAAAATCTCCATTTTTTTATTCACGGATGAAAGCGCAATTAGATGAAAACGCTAAAGCAATTGGATTCGATAAATTAATCATTGTTAAACCATCAGTTTTAGAAGGACCACGACAAGAAAAGAGAGCTGGTGAAAAATTATCAATTCAAATAGGTAATGCAATTGGTAAAACCGGTTTGATTGATAAGTATAGACCTGTAGAGGCAATCAATGTTGCAAAGTGCATGATTCAGACTTCACTTGATTTACCAAATGGCTATCACGAGATTCCATCGAACGAAATTGTTGATTTTGCCAAGAAATATACCAAACAAGAATTGAAAGCATAAAAAAAGAGAAGCTTTCACTTCTCTTTTCCTTTTTTGTAGTCGACTTATTTGTTTTTTAATAAATCTCTGATTTCTGTCAACAACGCTTGATCAGCTGTTGGTGCTGGGGGTGCAGCAGGCTCTTCTTCTTTTTTCTTCTTTGCTTTGTTCATTGCCTTAACCATTAAGAAAATGACAAATGCCGTTACCAAGAAATTGATAACTGAAGCGATGAATTTACCATAAAGTACACCGTTCCATGCTAAATTTTCAAGTTTATCAACATGCATTGTTGCAAACGCAGGCTTTAATAATAATGGAGTTATAACATCATTAATCAATATAATTCCCCCCAAATACGAGACAGCTAGTTAAAGTGTAAATTTAACAGTTGTATATGAGAAGAGAAAGAAGAAAATTTAGTGCTTCATTTAAAGCAAAAGTTGCAATAGAAGCTTTG
>JBDKHH010000339.1:0-11151 GCA_039797785.1 Bacteroidota bacterium
CGTTGTTCTTTGAAGATTAAAATGAACTGATCATTCACTTCCATTTTGTATTCCCTGTGCTTTTCAAAGTAATCTAAAATTGCCGGTGTAAACAATTCACGAATAGCTGCTTCATCATCACTAGTTAGGAAATAATAGTTTGAAAAATCGGGATGACTATCGAATTTAATATCCTTTGAAACAAACAGTTCTTGTATACTATCAAAGAAACTCATATTTCCAAGCCGGAACAATGGTTTATCTGTTTTCGGCATAACAAACGCTGTGAAATTAATTGCTCCACCTTCCAACTTTAGACGCTCCGTTCCTTCAACATCGGCAATTTGAAAATTAGGTCCCATGATGATGTTTTGCGCTCGGTCGATTGTTACATTCGACAATAATTTGAAGTTTTTAAACTCATACCCAAAAATAGATCCTGGATTGTATTGGTAACCACGCTTTGTAGCAATACTCAACAGTTCTTTATCGCGTTTCGAAATTTTAATTTCAAACTTACCACCTCTTTTTCTACCAGCAGTTGGATACTCACTCACCGGCGTTAATTCATCCAAGGCAATTAATTCAAACGATTTATTTTGACGTTTCCAATCTTCTTGAATTCCTTCTAAATGATGCATTACGTTGTGATCAACAAAATTCACTTCAGAAAAATCAAGAACTAAAATTCCACCTTCATAAAATGATGCTATTTTCTTTTTTAAACCTAGGTAATTCGTAAACGACAATCCACCTTTGAGGTAAAGTGTTGTCCCTTCTTCTTTGTACCACACTTTGAAGAGATTCGCAATTGGTTGACCTTTTGATACGACGAATGCCATATTCACCAAAATACCAACGCCAATTCCAATTAATAGATCTGTCGCCAAAACAACGACACACGTAACAACGAAGGTTATAAATTGAGAGCGACTTACTTCCCACATGTGTTTGAATTCTTTTGGAGAAGCTAGACGGAAACCTGTAAAAATCAACATTCCGGCCAAGGCTGAAAGTGGAATCATTTCAATGATTGGTTTCAATAACAAAATGAAAACAAGTAAAAATAGACCGTGAAAGAAATTAGACCATTGCGATTTTGCACCATAGCCAATATTCGCCGAACTACGCACAATCTCTGAAATCATTGGCAAACCGCCGATTGCTCCAGCGACCATTGTTCCTCCACCCAAACCAATTAAATCTTGGTTGAAATTTGATTTACGTTTTTTCGGATCCAATTGATCCACTGCCAAAGCACTCAAAATACTTTCAATCGCAGAAACCAAAGCAATCGTTACTACTGCAATCCAAAAAGCAGATGTTGCAATTTTCCCAAAATCTGGCGCCACTAAGCTTTTCGATAAATCATTTGGTAAATCAACAAAGGTGTTGCCGTGTAAATGGAAAAATTCGGCAGTTGGAACAGCAACTAATAATACAATTAAAGGAGCTGGAATTTTGCGAATAAACTTCGAGTTCATTTTTGAGTGTGTAAAAAGAATCACGAAACTCAAGGCTGAAATGACTCCTTCATGCCAATCCATATTTTTGAAGGCTGCCGGAATTTCCATAACAATTTCATAAAACTCTTTACCTGTGGCTTTTACACCTAAAGCAGGGAACAATTGTTTTACAATAATGATGATTCCGATGGCCGCTAACATTCCATGAACTGCAGCCGTTGGAAAGAAATCACCTAGTTTTCCAACTTTCAAAAATCCGAACGCCGCAATAATTGCTCCTGCAATAACAAAGGCCGCAAGCGCATACGGTAAACCTCCAGGATTTCCTTCCGTCCAAACACCACCAAGGCTTTCAATCGCTCCAAGGTTCACGACTATTAATCCAGCCGCTGGACCAGCAATTGTTAAATACGAACCATTGATGCGTGAAACCAAAACTCCACCAACAATAGCGGCAAAAATACCAGCAATTGGAGGAAAACCAGAAGCAATTGCAATACCCAAACAAAGTGGCAAAGCAATCAGGGAAACACTGAATCCAGAAAGCAAATCTTCTTTCCAGTGATTTTTTAGGTGACTAAGACCTGATTTTATCGATAATGTTCTCATACTTTTTATATTTTAAGAAGAGCGTTTAGCTACTTCGTGATATGTTTTTACATGTGGTCCCAAGAAGATGCGCGCATAAATACGAATTGCAGCTAGACCGTTGATAATTAAACTCATTGATATAAAAAAGGCCAACAGAATTTGATCTTCTTTGATGTGTGAAAAGATTAAATCTTCGCCAATAAATGTTGGTGTAATTGGAAAACCTGCGATTCCCATACTTGCAAGCAAAAACAACAAGGCCATTTTCGGATGCTCGTATGCATGTCCATAGAATTTATCCAAACTGATCCATTCCTTTAAGTTTCTCATACGCTGAATCACTAAATAGCCAAGCAATCCAGACAGTAGAACACCACTCAAATACCAAACATGGTGAGAAAAAGCAAATTCCTCATTGAACGAAATAGCCAATGCAATCGCAAAATGGTTCGTAATAATTAAACTCCAACTTAATCGCACACTCGCTCGCTCTGTAAACGCTTTGATTACCAACAACAATCCGAAGAAGGCGAAAATCACAGGAAGGTATTCTTTCCATCTTGGCGAAATAAATTCACGATTAATCGCTAAAAATAGACCAACAACGAAGATTACACCAAAGAAGATATAAATGTTCTTAAAGGTTAAGAATCCCCAAGTTGATCCTAATTTTTTCAATGGATTCCACATTCTACGATACATCCATCCGTCCAAATTCCATTCCTTCAAACTCAAGATATACAAGGAATACTCAAAACGTTTTGGCCACGAATCTTCAATTGTTTTTGGTCGTGGAACATAATTGTAGAACTGTTCACGAATTTTATAACTTACTACTGAAGGAGATACCAATAATTGATAGGTTCTTAAAAATGCATTTCCCGCAACGTGAACCAAAGCAACTGATTCCAAACCAAGTGCTATTTCAATGAAGATTAATCCAATTTGAGAAATCGACGAATAAGCAATTTGACTCTTCACGGAAGATTGCACGCGTGCTGTAAACGTCGCGATGATACTTGTCAAAAGTCCCAACGCAATCACAAAAATTCTAAACGAAATCTGATGTTCCCAGAACGTGTAGGTGCGCATTAACAAAAATGCTCCCATGTGAACAGAAAGTGATCCATAGAAAATTGCACTTGATGGTGTTGGTCCTTCCATTGCTCTAGGCAACCACGAAGAGAATGGCAATTGAGCTGATTTGGCAGCTGCGGAAATAAAAATCAAGAATGCAATTGTAAACCCAATCATACTGTGTCCAGCCAAATGTTCGTGCACAAGATTGTAATTGTTCAATTTCTGAAACGAAATATTCTCGTGCCAAAAATGATGACTTAACCACATTGCCAAGATCAATCCAACATCACCAATTCTGTAAATCGAGAATACTTTAACCGCATTTTTAACGGGCAAGTAACGATCTCGATAAAAGGCAATCAACAAGAACGATGATATTCCCAACACTTCCCAACCGATAAATAAGGTTTCGAGATTTCCTGAGAAAATAACGATGTTATAACCGAGGTAAAAGAACATAATTATGTTAAAGAAACGCTTATACCCTTCTTCTCTGTGTAAATAATAGCGGCTATAAACCGTGATGATAAATGTCAGTAAAGCACCAATTATCAAATAGGTCATTGTCACATGATCGAAATAGAAATCAATGTAGAAATCGTAATTGTTTGCTTTGAAGATGGAAAACTCTTTTAAATTGAGTACTTCGTGTTGATTGAACAACCAGTAAACAATGAATCCAATCGCCGTAAACAATTGCGCACCAACGGAAGTAAATGCTACCCATGATAACATATACTCGTTTCGCTTCGGAACTATCAGACTTAATACAAAGCCTAAAACTGGAAGCAGAATGAAAATATTAATAAACCATCCCATATCCTTAGTCTTGAATTAAATAAACCGGTAAATTCTCGTGTGATGATTCGATTTCGGCAAGTAGGTTCGATGTTACTTTTACCTCCTTATTGATAGGTGTATACAGCTCAAATGACTCGTTCGAATAAACATAAATGTCCTTCGTTTCAGGATTCACAACTGCTAACTTCACCCATTCGTTTTTGAACCATTCAAATGTTCCCGGATTTCGTTGAATTGTATCTAAAACAACCGCTGGAAAATGTTCAACAATGACCATCAATCGCAAAGGATCATGCACTTCAATCATTTGACTTGGTAATCCCGTTCTTAAATCACCATCAATACCATTTGCAACGCCAATTAATCCCATGACATTGTGGGGCAATTTGGTTCCTGCTCCTAAGTTTTGATTATCAACACGCGAGAAATAATACTCCAAATTGATTCCACCACAAACGGGTGCAACAGCATTCAAAATTGTCAACAGATAGTTTCCTTCTGCATCTGTTTTGTAATCGTAGGAATTCATGAACGAACGACGATCCAAAAATAAATTCTTTGAAAAATCTCTACGTCCAACAACTGCCAACGTGTTTGTAGCATGGTTCAATTCAGGACGTGGTTCAAATAATGAAACAGTTCTCAATTTTACCTGTTCATGCACTTTTGAACTTGATTTTTTGGTGTTGATCAACATGAAACGACGGGAACGTTCTTTTGCATTTGCAGTCAAGGCGCGATCAAACTTCAATTTGATTTCATTGTGTTTCGCGAAATTTGCATCTGACAAAACTTTCAAATCATAGTACATTATTTCATCTCTCGACGTATCTCTCAACGCGCCAACAAATTGCGTTTCAGCAGGAATAAAAATCCCACGTTTCGCTAATTGTTCTCTAACTTTCGGATGATTCGCAATGAATGAAATTACACGTGCATTTACTGAACCAGGACGTCCGGAACAAGCTCCACAATCATAACCAGCATAATGTGTATTGTTCACACTACTTGAACCATGTCCAACGATATACACTAAATCCGCAAAATTATCCAAGAGTCCAGTACTTCTGAGTAATCCTTCTAAACGATCTGTCATTTCATCAATGGTATAGCCGATTTGTAAACCATCTTCCGTTTTTTCTCCATTGAAGTTCTCTATCGTTAAAATAGAGTGTTTGTCCATGTGCTTAAATGATGTTACCGATGCTGCATTTTGCGATGGTCTAAAGACTGTAAAGAACAAGCGCAAGGCCGACCAAAATCCTAAGGTATGCGTCAACAACCAACCAGCCAATAAACCATGTGAATGTTTTCCAAAGTGGAAATCCGATTTTTGACGTTGTGTATTTTCAACTTCTTTGATTAAGTACTTTGGTGTCACTGGAGCAGGACAAACCTTTGTTCTGAAATCACTGTGTTCTGGTTGAAAATAAAACTCAACATTAAAGAAGCCCGCTGTTCCGAAAGTGCGACAATCTTTGTCTTCCATTTCAAGATGGCGACGAATCGAACATTCACGATCATCGATACAAAAGAATCCTTGAAACGACGGTTTTTCAACTGCTTCCTTTTTAAGTTGATGTTTTTGAAGTCCCAGCAAAACAGTGTCGTAATACGACCATTCGTATGCTTGTTGCCACAAACGTTTCACTTCTGTACTTTCTTTAACGATGACATCCGAAAACAAGGGTTCCGGAAAAGCTTCTAACTTCAATCCAAGTGGTGACCAAATGGTTCCAAATTGATCGTCCAAGGCATCGATTTCAAGTAACAACTCAAAAATGATTAATTCTTCAAGTGTTATTTTTTTCTGATCGATTAAGGATGTTGGATTGTCTTCAATTACAGCGATAATTCCAGACCAGCCTGGATGCGCAAATTGCTGATCAAAAATATAGTGTTCATATAGATTTGGATCACCAACAACAATCTTCAACAAGCTTTCAAGCGAATAATTTCCGTTGATCAGGAATGACTTTACACGTTCTGTTCGAAAAAAGCTTACCAAACTATTGCGCTCTAGTTCTTTAATTGAATCCAAGAAACCATTGGCGTTGGATGGAAAGTTCCATATTGAAATTCCTTGATCCAAGTAACTACCAATGATTCTGAATAAAATTGGATGTACTAATGAATCTAAATCAATTCTATAAAAAGATTTCCAATTTGCTCTAAGCGCACCAATACGCCCAATTGGTTGATCTGTATATTTTTTATTGATTAAACGATCGCGCCATGTTAGACTTTCTTCTGCGGTTTTTGAAATCAATACGCGGTCTAAAATGGCATCGTTTATTTTACCTTCTTTGTACAATTGACGATACTCATCAATGGTTAAAAACACTTTGCAGCCAAAAATCTCGTGTGCTTTGTTCAATCCATCAAAGAAATTATCTTTCTGAAATGCATGTAGCGTGTTGTGGTGTACGAAATCTTTTAACGGCGCTTGAGCAGGTAAAAAATGTTTTAATTCTTCTAGGGATTCGTGTAAATTGAATCCACTATGTGTTTTTTTCATAGTGTAAGTGATGAATGAAAATCAAACTAATTCACTATAAAATCGATGATAAACTTCGATTTTAACAAGTCAACATGTTGCATGTGACAGACTGTTTCCGGCGAAACGACTTGTTAAATCAAATGATGATGTGTCTTACCAATAACCAACGTGGAACCTTTACAATTGTGACATTGAGAGGTTTGTAGTTACTGCGTAAAACACTTGTTTTAAGCGGTGTGGAAAAATGAAATGAGTACGAATCTGGAACATCTAAAACGATTTCCAAATCTTCTTCTACATCGTCGTTTTCAAAAGTATCTTCTTCAATTAGGAAATCATAATGAACGTTTGATTGATCATCTGTATGGATTTCTTTTTGCTTTTGAATCGTTGTTTTACCAACCTTATTTTGAAATGGAACTAGTGAAGTAGAAGTGGATGTAGCGCTAAATGAAAAAACAACGTTACTAGTAACGAGCAGAATCGTGACGAAACAAAAGAGTTTACCGATTAAGTTTTTCATTTTTTTCTTCAAATCAGTACAAAGTTGAACATTTTAAACCAAGCATGAAAAAAAAGCGTGTTATTTTTTTGCTAAAAAACAAGCCTTCTTTCCTGCTCAACCAAAATTACTTTAGTGCTTTTTGAATATCTCCCCAGATATCGTCAATATGTTCTAAACCAATCGATAAACGAACTAAACCGTCTGTTATTCCTACCTCCAAGCGCTGTTCGGAAGTTAATTTTGAATGCGTTGTTGAGGCTGGATGCGTTGCGATGCTGCGTGTATCACCTAAATTGGCTGTCAATGAAAACAGATTCAATTGATCTAAGAATTTTCTTCCTGCTTCCAAACCACCTTTCAATTCAAAACTGACGATTCCTCCACCCTTTTTCATCTGTTTAATTGCAATTTCATATTGTGGATGCGATTTCAAAAAAGGATATTTCACCCATTCGATGGCTTCATGTCCTTCCAAACGCGTAGCAATCTCCAATGCATTCTTGCAATGACGTTCCATTCTAACGTCTAATGTTTCCAAGGATTTTGACAATGTCCATGCATTGAACGGACTTAAAGCAGGACCTGTATGACGCGCAAATGCCTTTACTTTCTCAATAATTTCAGCCGTAGAAAGAATTAATCCTCCCAATGTTCTTCCTTGTCCATCGATGTATTTCGTTGCCGAATGAATTGTAACATCTGCCCCAAAATCAATCGGACGCTGCAACAAGGGTGTTGCAAAACAATTATCAACTGCAAACAAAATAGAATGACGTTTTGTAATCGCTGCAATTTTCTCCAAATCAATAATGTCCAATCCTGGATTACTTGGTGTTTCTAAAAATAATATTTTCGTTGCCGGAGTAATTGCATTTTCAAATCCTTCGTAATCGTCAAAATCAACATAGCTTGTCGTGATTCCCCATTTTGGTAAAATCTCTGTGAACAAGCGATGCGTTGATCCAAAGACCGAACGAGCAGAAACAATGTGATCACCACTTTGTAACAATGCTCCAAAGAATGTAAACACTGCAGCCATTCCAGAAGCCGTTGCCCAACCCGTTTCTGCGTTTTCCAACACCGCCATTTTATCGATCAATTCTTGGACATTTGGATTTGCATAACGAGAATAAATTTCCCCTTCTTTTTCATCTGCGAATTGCGCACGCATGTCTTCCGCATCGTCAAATACGTAGCTGCTTGTAAGATATAATGGAACTGAATGTTCGTGATGCTTTGTTCGTTCGTTTTGTAGGCGAATGGCCAATGTTTCTTTTTCCATGATTCAAATCTGTTCGCTTGTGAAAATGAGTTCTATTTGATTGTTTAAACTTGCTGCAACGGAGCAATATTTTTCGAGTGACAAGGCAATTGCTTTGTTTGCTTTGATCAAATCAACTGACGCATCAAAGCGAAATGTCAATTCGATTTTCTCGAAAGGTGAAGGTTCTCCTTCTTTTCGAACGGCATTGATTTCAACTGAATAATCAAGTAATTCAATGCGTTGTTTTTGTAAAATCAACAGCGTGTCAATCGAAGCACACGAAGCCAAGGAGCCTGCTAATAATTCCATCGGACGAAAGCCCAAGCCTTTACCACCAATCGCAGGATTTGCATCGATGATTACTGTATTATTTGCCTCATTACTAAATTCAAGTACAAAAGGTGCTTCGATTCGTTTTAAATTCAATTTCATGCTTTCGGTAATTTACGTTCAACCAATGCAAATAAGACAGTTCCAACAAATGCTCCTGCCAATAAAATGATTCCAATTTTCCAATGCAAACCTACTAAAATGTAAACTGGCGCAGAACAAGCTCCTGAAATCGACCAACCTAAACCAAAGATTAATCCACCAAACAAGTTTGCTTTCCATTCCAATTTTTTCGGCTTCACTTCGATTTCATTTCCATAAATTGATTTCTGCTTGTTACGTTTCAAGATGTACAAAAACACAGCTGAAGTAGCAATTGCAGAAAACAATAAACCGAACATGTGGAAAGATTGAAAATGAAACATTTCTTGAATTCGATACCAAGAAAATGCTTGTGAAGCTAAGAGGATACTTCCAAAAAAGAATCCCAAAGCGAGTGTTATGATAAATTTCAACATCTTAAAAAATGAGTGGGTTAATGAAAAACGAACCAATTAATCCGCCAATAAAAAACGAAACGGTTGCTAGAATAGAACTTGTTGCAAATTGAGAAACGCCCATGATACAATGTCCTGCTGTACATCCATTCGCATAACGCGCACCAAATCCAACTAAAATTCCTCCTAAGAAAAATTGCAAGCCGTTTTTTACATCGTAAATGTTCACCGCAAGTTTTTCATAGTCAAGCACAGGTTGAATAACGACTGCATCAAACGCACCAAACACTTGATAAGCCGCGAAACCGGATAAAATTAATCCTAAAGCAAATTGAATTTGCCAGCGATCTCCATCTTTTTGATAGGAGAAATAAGGAATTTTTGGCAAAAGTACTCCACCAATAAATCGATAACTCGATGAAACACCGAATTGTTTTTCTCTTAAAATTAAGAGTGCTGGAACAATTAATCCAATAAGTGGTCCTGCAATGAACCAAGGTAAAGGAGCATTCATAACTTATAGTTCAAATTCTGTTAAATACTGAATGCGTTCCGATTTCACCGCCAGAGGCAGCAGCGAAGCTAATTTCTCTGGCTGATTGGCAGCAACAAATGCCTCAGGAAGAACAATGAAAGACAAATCTGGCAATTGGTTTAAATCAAGCGCTTTCACGTCTTCGAAACGTACCCAACCAGTTTGGTAATTGTACGTTTCACTTTGATACACCTCATCAACACGGTAGAATGGAATTGTATTGATGGCTTCGATGAATTGTGACCCAACATACGCTTTCAAGTAGAAATCATCTTGAAAATTCACATTCTCATTTCCAACTGATTTTCGGTATTCGTATTGATAATCGAATTGAAGTGCCGAAATATCTGAAAGTACGGCACTCGCCGTTGGATAACTTCCAGCACCTTTACCAATAAACAATTGTTTATCCGAGAACAAAGCTTCAACCACAACAGCATTAAATTCATTGTCTACTTGGTACGCGAAATGATCATTTTTCACAAAATGCGGAGCGACAAAACCAACGATATCATTTCCTAACTTTTCAGCTCGTGAGAATAATTTGATGCGATAACCTTTTTCGCCAGCGTATCTAACATCTTGTGGTTTGATGTTACGAATTCCATAATTGAATACCTCATTCGGTTCAACCACCAATCCAAATGCATGTTTGATCAACAAGACCAACTTGTATTTCGAATCGAAACCATCGACGTCAAGAGTTGGGTCGATTTCAGCGAATCCTAATTCTTGTGCTTTCGCCAATGCTTCTTCATAGGCAACGCCATGATTCGATTGCGTTAATATATAATTCGTTGTTCCGTTTACAATTCCTTGAACAGACGACAATGAATCGTTGTTATAATACTCTTCCAAGTTTCGAATGATTGGAATAGAACCTCCAACGGCAGCTTCATATAAGAATGAAACATTGTTTTGCTTTGCCGTTGCAATCAATTCTTCCAAATGTTCAGCAATTAATTTTTTATTGGCAGAAACAACGTGCTTTCCGTTTTTTAATGCTTCTAATACGATTGCATAAGCCGCTTCGCTATCATTAATTAATTCTACAACAACATTGATCGTATTATCTTTTAGAATTGCATCCTTGTCATACAAAAATGCTTCTGCTGGTAAACCTCTTTTTTTCGTCGGATCTTTTACAACAATTTTTGTGATGCGCGCTTCCAATAATTTACTCTTGTTTAACACTTCATACAATCCAGTTCCAACTACCCCGAAACCAAATAAACCGATATTTAATCTACTTCTCATGCTACTACTTTTTTTGTTGTTGTTTTAAAAATTGTTGGACGATTTCCTTTAAAGTCATTGTATAGAAAGTCCGAAATAAGGCTTGTTAATTGTGTGTTTTCTACTAAGAATCCGTCATGACCGAAAACAGAATCAATTTTTCCGAAGAAAGCATTTGGAATCCATTCGCTCAAGTACGCTTGTTCTGAAATTGGGAACAATAGATCTGATTCAATTCCAATCACCAAGGTTCTGGCTTTGATTTGTTGAAGAGCGATTTCCACTGAAGGACGTTTTCTTCCAACGTTGTGTGCATCCATTGCTTTTGACAAGATCAAGTATGAATACGCATTGAAACGTTTTGCCA
>JBDKHH010000340.1:0-12745 GCA_039797785.1 Bacteroidota bacterium
GTTCATCTATAATTCAATTTCCACCGCGTAATTCAGCGTTTACTTTTTGAATATAGAAGAAGCTTTTGTCAATTGTCTCGTATTGACCATTCGGCATTGGACCTAATGCAGGAGCACCAACTACATATCCGTAACCGTCAATTAACACGTAATTCGGAAATGTTTCAATCTTGTAATTAATCCACACGGGACTGGATATATCCGTTTTACATTTTTCCCAAGGAATTGTCTCCAAATACAACTTGATGTCTTCGGATTTATATTCTTTATCCGGATAAACAGTTACAAATTGAATATCTTCTTTATAGGTTTCATATAACTTTTTCAAAGGTTCTAATTCAATTGTACTTTTGGAAGAAGAAGGGTCATAGAAGTGAATATACAGATGCTTTTTACTATAATTCGTTAACAATTTTATTTCTCCCTTTTCATTTTTTAAAACAAAGTCAGGAGCCTTCCCTCCTACTGTCAATTCAGTTAAACGCAACTTCATGTTTTTCGCAATAACGGCGTTAGCATCAAACAAACCATGGTTCGAAACACTGTCCAAGACGGCTAAAATATTCGTTTGAGGGAAATCTTTGGAGTAGAATTCTTCTGACAACATCTTAATCATAATCATTTCTCGAAGCCTCATGTTTATCAAGGTGTATTCCGCTCCTAATGCCCGCATGATCATTGTTGGACTGCTTTTCAACAAACCAAGATAAACGCGATTATTCGTTTCCATTGATAGCCTTGGCGTCATTTTTTCATAGAACGCATTGATATACGCCATGTATTCATCATTTTGATATTCTACAGGTGAATGTTTGATATAAAAATCATGTTTCTCATAACGATTTCGTTCGGCAGCATATTGAATATTATCCATAGAAGCAAAGCTATAACGCACAAAAACATTCAAGTAATTCTCTGGTGAACCTTTGGGATATTTAATGGTTGTATCATTTAAATTGTACTTCTTCTCAACAAGCGTTTTAAACTCTTCCATTTTCTGCGCAAATTCCATTGGTTTTGATTTACGCAAATAGAAATAATTCCCAATAAAATCGTCGGACCAACGCTGAAACTGAAGTATTGAATAATTGATATCCGTTGAATCTAAATTAAAGAAGGTGATTTCAACACTATTACCACTCGGTCTGTAGGGTTCAAATTTGTCCTTTTCAGGAAGATAAATATCATATTTCGCATTCGGTTGGATATACAAAAAGCTATGATTCTTATTCCCTCGAACAATTATTTTCTTTGTTTCATTCACATAAAAACTAACATTAAATGTGCTGTCAGCCTGAACGTTTGTTGAAGCAATTCTATTTTCTTTCATCGAAAAATAGTCCTCAATTTCAAAAAAAGAGATTGTTTGTCCCACGTATGTTGGAGCAGTTCCCGAAATTGTCACTAGTTTTTTCTCTTGACCGAAACTAAAAATCAACGAAAACAAACTGAATAAAGAAAGAAGGAAGAATTTCATCATAATTGGTTGAATTGAAACTACCGTTACATATTTTGTACCACAGATTAAACGAGTAGATTGGCATTGGTTACAAACAACGATATATCTCCGTTATTTTTGAAAATTTCTCGAACGATTGTTGCATTGATCGCAGCATATTCTTGATTGGTCAATAAAAACACCGTTTCAATTCCGCTCAAGGTTGTATTCATGTGCGCTATCGAACGTTCATATTCAAAATCCTTAGAATCACGCAATCCACGCACAATATGTGTTGCACCAATTTCTTTACAGAAATCGACGGTTAGACTTGAATACGTTTCAATGCGCAAACGCGTTTCGTGTTCAAACAACGAACGAATATGATTTTTGCGTTTTTCAAGTTCAAATAAATAATTTTTTGAACTATTGACTCCAATTGCAATGATGATTTCATCGAATAAATTCAAGGCATTGTGCACAACTGCTTCATGTCCTTTCGTGAATGGATCAAACGATCCTGGGAATAAACCTATTTTTTTCATCGCATTGAATCTTTAATCATTCGTTTCTTCTTCCTCTTCTTCTTTTCGGAAGAAACTAAAATAAACGTTTCCGTACTGACGCACAAGATCGAAGTGTTTTTTATCTTCCAATTTTGTATGACGTCCATGTTCGATAATCAAAAATCCACCTTCAACCAGCAAATCACGTTCAAAAACGATTTCTGCAATTTCATGGTGAAACTTGTAATCGTAGGGCGGATCAGCAAAAATGAGATCAAATTTTCGTTCTGTTTTTTTTAAGTAAAACAGAATATCGGATTTGATGGTTTCCAAGTGCTCTTTGATTCCCAATTCAGCAGCATTTTTCGTGATAAAACGCAAGCAATTCGAGTTCATGTCAACAGCCGTCAAATTTCCAGCTTCGCGCGAAATAAACTCAAACGATATATTTCCAGTTCCTGCACACAAATCTAAAATCTCTAGATCGTATAAGGCCATTTGATGTTCCAATACATTGAACAATCCTTCTTTCGCGAAATCGGTTGTAGGTCGCGAAGGAAAACTTTTAGGTACCGAAAAACGTCGAGCTTTTAATGTTCCACTAATTATACGCACAGTTGTTGAGATTTAGTAATCAGTTCGTTATTGATACTGATTGTTGCTTGTTTTAAATCAGCAAAAGCGCTGAATTTTGTATGTAAATCGTTTAGTTTCTCGCTTGACGAACCAACGCCTGGACAAATTTCCAACGTACCCATTTCCTTTGTGAAACCTTTTTGTTGAAGGGTGAACATTGTGTGATAAATAATATCTTCGTTTTCATTGTAATCAAACACACTATAGAACTCAAGTTTGTTTTCTTTGACAATTGCAATCAAAACAAACGTATCGTACACAACAATGGTCGTTTTCAATTTGAACGCATTTTCAGCAAAGATTCCACGCAGTAAATGTGATCCTTCATGTTGAATGATTGAACGAGGATAGCGAATCACAAAAAATGACTTTACCCACAAAGGAATTTCGTAAATATTCACCATTCCGTGTTCCGGAATACGATTGTAATCTATGTGATTTGAAGGGATTTCATCACCGTAACACAATTTAAAAATGCTTTCCGGCTTACTTTCTCCAAAAATATTTGCTGGAATCAAGGTGCTACGTTTACATGACCAGGAAACAGTTGTCTCATCAAAATCTTGATTTTTCAATCCTGATTCCACTAAAAACTCCTCCAATTGTTCTTTGTAACGATAATCTTTTTTATCCGTGAACACAAAATTGTGGTCTTTAACGATTCCGTTTTCAAGAACAGAAAAGCGCACAGCTGCTTCGGATAATTCGATGGATAAATGTTTCACGTAATGCTAAATTTCCTTTACTAGAAGTTAAAAGTACGGTTTTTTTGGCAGAATCCTATTGCAATTGTACTTGATTACCTTATTTACAACATCGTTTTTATCAATTAAAATACGCTAATAGAAATAGTTTCGTGCACCTCTTAATTCACAAATACGTTTGAAATTTGTAAATTGAGATTACAGCTACTCGTTTTGGGAGTTCTCTCAAAAAAGGAATTTAATATTTATGTAAGATAGGTATTATTTTTAACCTAATAGAATATTACGAACATCATTCGACAAGGCAAAACATGACAAAACCAATTGTATGATTTAACCAACTTATAATTGGGTAATAGTTGATGTTTTGAAATTAATATCGATTTATTCGCATTTACTAGCAATTAATTCACCTTAAGAGCACCTTTGAAGTTTATTCCAACTTCCGAATCATGCAAGCGATAATAGTATATACCAGAGTTTAGTTTGGATACATTTATTGAAATTCCGTCAGGTGATAAATCAACATGGATGTCTAATCTCCTTCCGAGTACATCAAAAAATTCCGCTTTCAAATTTGTCATATCAATAGATTTTTCTTGAATTTCAAAATGAACGACATCCGAAGACGGATTTGGATATACCTTTAAGCCTTCAGGAGAGCCTAAATCTACTACATTCGCATTTGGATCAAGAACCAAGAAAGAACCCATCATTCCGTCGTCTTCATGGTGCAATAAATGACAGTGATACATGTAAGGCATCATTTCATCCGAGAAAGTTGTGAATTGGGTAATGAATTTCACTGAATCGTTTGGCATCACCAAAACAACATCTTTCCATCCCTGTTCTTCAAGTGAAGGAATAGTTCCATTTTTTTCAATCACATTAAACGCAACGTCATGCAAATGAAAAGGATGTGCAATTAAGGTTTTGTTGACTAAAGTCCATACTTCAACCGAATTTAATGGAACTTCAATATTTATAACACCCATATCGAAGGTTTCTCCGTTGAAACCAAAAGGTCCTTCCACTAAAGAAGGCATATTCGTTGGTAACAAACGTAATGTATCAAAAACGATTGTTCGATTCACATCTGCATCAATTGGATCAAATGGAACAAATGGGACTAAAGCTCCAGGAATAGTTGTAACAGGAGACGCTGTTTGTGCTCCAACCGACATTGAAACAAGAGTAAAATCTGCACCATTCAATGGGTTCTCGCTGTATCCGTGGATCGTATCCATCCCAGCGCCTAATCCTGGTCCACCAAAAATACCATATTCCATTTCTGAAGAATAGCTCATTAAATCAATTTGCTGTCCTTGCATTCCGGAAAAATCTACAATGATATCTGCGCGCTCTCCGGGTGATAAACGCAAACGATTTAACGGTAATGGAGCGTTACGCAAACCTGCATCCGTTGCTACTTGATAAAATACTTGATCATTGGAAAGTCCAAAGTAATATGAACGCATACTGCTTCCATTTAACAAACGGAATCGCACAACTTGCGATGGAACAGTCAACGTTGGATCCAATGTTCCATTGACGAACAGCGCTGTATCCATATGATCCGCAATTGCAATTTGATTCAACACGTCAAATGCTTTTGTTTGAACAATGATTGGAATATCATCAACACCATACGTTAAGGGTAATCCTGAAGCTAATTCTGCTGCATCATGTACAATAAACAAACCTGCTAAGCCTTTGCTCACATGTAAATCCGTTTTACCATCTCCATGCGGATGATACCAAAAAGTTGCCGCTTGATTCAAAATCTCAAAGCTTGGACTCCATGTTGTCCCAGCTGCAATAGATTGATGTGGACCACCGTCATTTTCTGGGGCCACATGTAATCCATGCCAATGCATTGTTGTTGCAACTGGTAAACCATTGTTTACATTCAATGTCACAACATCTCCTTGGTTCACGATGATAGTTGGCGACAAAAAAGGACCATTAATTCCGTATGTTGGCGTTGGATTCGATGGAAAAAAATTCTGTGTTCCCGTTTGAACATTCAAATTAAACGTTGTACCAGTTAACGTCGGAGGAATAAATAATGGATTTTGAGAATAAACAGTAGTTGCCATCGTTGCGGCCATACACATCAATCCGATGAATCTAATAAGTTGCGTCATAGTATATTTTTTGACTATAGTTTTCCCCTTCATTCTCTAACAAAACCCAGTACAAACCTGGCTTAAGAAATGAAAGTGAATAACCGTTTGTAGAATTTTTTGTGTCTAAATGAATGGTTGTTCCATCCATTGAAACAAGAATTAATGTTGGATTCACTAACGATTCTCCAATCCAAATTAGGGAATTGTTTTCGACAGAAAAAGAACCACTTATAGATGAATTTTCACTAAGATAAAGTTCGTTTGCATCAATGATCCATGTTAAGGTATCAATTTGTGCAGGTTGATGAATTTCGTACATTGAATACTGAATAATACCAATTCCATTCGTAACGTGTGGAGTACAATGAATTAATAACAATCCGTCATCGCCTGGTAACACAGGTAAAGTTGTATCACCATCAATCAAGGCTAAATTACAATTGGAATTATCACAAATTGTAGCTTCCCAGCCAAAAGGTAAATCAACATACACTTTCTGCCAGATAAACTGTAAAGTATCGTTGGATGTATGAACTTGGGTGATATTCATCGTCACTTGTTGGTCCAAGGTTGTGGAAGCCCAAAGTGTATCATTTGGAGAATGATAATATCCTTGCGAATTCCCCCAAAAGGAAACAAAAAATGAAAGAATGAAAACCCGAAATGCAAACATGTCTATTTCAGAATGTCAAGCTTCTCAGTTATAGAATACTCGCCATTTGTCAATCGAACTAAATAGCTACCCGTTGCAAGTGATGACACATCCAAATCAACTTTGTTTGAACCATTGAATGCTTTAACTTCTTCTTTTCGAACCAAGATTTTTCCTGATAAATCAACAATTTGAATGCTTACTGTTTCTTCGTTGCGTAAATTAAATTCAACCGTACAGTTTGTAGCAGCTGGATTCGGGAAAATCGATTGAATTGAAGCGTCGATTTTCGTTTCATTCACACCCAAACAAGATATTCCATAAATCAAATCACGCATGACAGTTGTATCTGAATCCACAAAATTCTGTGTTGACCACATCACGTCATGGTTGGAGCCTCCTAGTAAAACGACCGTTGGCATACCGAATCCTCCATAATAAGCAACTTGATATGCTCCACTATCCATAGGAATGTACAAATCCAATGCATTGTCGGTTACCCAACTTGCAGAATATGAACATGTAGTAGAATTTTGATATGGATAAGCATAACCTTTCACTAAATCTGGACATACGGCATTTATTTTATTCGCCATAGATTGTACATTTTGAGCGATGGGAGGACATGTTCCACAATTTGGCATATAGAAAAACAACACAATCGCTTGTCCCGCATCCAAATCAGAAAACAAGTGAACATTGTTACCATTGCAATCTACACCTTGGAAATCGTATGCTGTTGTTTGAGCTGTTACACCTTTCGAAAAAGATAATAAGATGCTAGTAAGTAGCAGAAAGTTCTTTAAAGTTTTCATTTGTTTGGTTTTAAAGTTTAAAGATAGGCTTTTATCATCGTGAAATAAAAAAATTCTTGTTTGAATATTGGATTTTCAATTCAGAATTTGTTCAAGATTCAACATTTTTTGTTCACATCTCAACACTTTGTTTAATTATGCATGCATATTTTATTTGCAATGCATGCATAATATAATTGACAGGTCGATTTTGCTAATTGAAATGGCTTGAATATTCATTATGACCCATTTTACGACAATTTCATCCGTCATTTAAATGAAACCAATTAAAAACACACACTATGAAAACTACTACTTTAATCATCGTGTTCGTGTTCGTATGTTCAGCCCACTTCAGTTTCGCTCAAGATGCGCACGAAAAAATGGAAGCTACATTCTCAACTTGGACAATCAACCAAGTTTTAGAAACTCTACAAGTCAAGAAAAGGTACGCAGAGGAAGCTGAACTACAAGAATTGGTGGATGCTTCTTATATGAATTTCCAAACAACACTTAAAAAATTAGCTACAGACGATCAATCTGTAATTGATTTTCAATTAAATCTTTTTCTTTCCGATTTAAGAAAAAAAATCAGCTCACATCCTGATTCAAACAGCTCTTCCTATCCTATTCAAAAAACGATGAATGGACCTTGTGTAAACATGGATTTTGAAGACGGAAACACAAACGGATGGGATCTTTTTGTTGGTGAAACAGACGGAAGTGTTCCTTACAGTTACATCAATTCTGTTCCAGCTGGTCCAGGACCGAATCATCAAATCTTTGCTGGAGGTGTTGATCCAATCGTTGGAATTCCAACTGTATTTCCTGGAGGAAACTTCTCAGTAAGATTAGGAAATGGTGCAACAACAGGTGCCGGAGCAGCGAGAATGAGTCAATCGTTCCTTGTAGATGCTTCAAACATGTATTTCACTTATAACTACGCAGTTATTTTTGAATCGCCTGTTGGACACACGTTAAACGAACGCCCTTATTTTACGGTTCGTGTTTTTGACGAAAATGGCGCAAACATAACATGTGGTGAATATTCTGTTATTGCGGACGCTGCAAATGCTACTGATTACCTTTCGATTGTTGTTGGAGGAGAAACAGTTCTTTATTCCAATTGGACAACTGTTTTCACGAATCTATCTGCGTATGTTGGACAAAATGTTACGATTGAATTTACATCAGGTGACTGTGCTTTAGGTGGACATTATGGCTATGCTTACGTTGATGCATCTTGTTCATTTCAAGAAATCACTGCTAGTCCTGCTACCATTTGTCAAGGACAAAATTCTACTTTGACAGCACCAGCAGGTTTGGGAACTTACTTATGGAGCACAGGTGAAACAACACAATCTATTTCGGTATCAGCCGGCGGAAATTACACGTGTTTACTTACTCCACCGCAAGGTCCTGCTTGTTCGGTTCTTTTAGATATTGATGTAACAGAATTTCCAACACCAACTGCACTTTTCACTTTGGATCAGTCGACAGTTTGTGCAGGTTCGGATATCGTCTTTACTGACAGTTCATCGATTCCAAATCCGGGAGTCATTGCTTCCTATCAATGGGATTTTGGAAATGGTACACAAACACCAGCTTCAACAGGAGCAATCGTTGCCGTTCCAAACACAACAGGTACTTATTTGTCGCCAACACATACGTATACAACCGCAGGTGCGTTCAATGCAACATTGACTGTTGAATCAGTCGATGGATGTGTTGCCACCTATTCGTTACCAATTCAAATCAATGCTTTGCCAGTCGTGACAACAGCGAATGATCAAACGGCTTGTGAAGGCGCGATCTTTACGTTGAATGGAATTGGTGCAAATACCTATACTTGGGATAATGGAATAACAGATGGAATCGCTTTTACACCTTCGGTTGGCTCAATAACATACACAGTAACAGGAACAGATTTAAATGGTTGTACTGATACAGCAGATGTGGTGATTACAATTCATCCAAATCCAGTTGTAAATGCAGGTGCCGATCAAACAATTTGCGACGGATCAAATGTTACATTGAATGGTGCCGGAGCTGTTGATTTATCATGGAACAATGGCGTAACAGATGGCATTGCTTTTACACCAGCAATAGGTTCTTTAACTTATACATTAACTGGAACAACTGTTTTTGGATGTGAAGCACAAGATTCACTTGTAATCACTGTAAATGCTCTACCAGTTGTAGACGCTGGAACAGACAAAATCAATTGTTTTGGTGAGCAAATTACATTGAGTGGTGCTGGAGCGAATACGTACACTTGGACTGGTGGTATTACCGATAATGTTGGGTTCACACCAGCTGTCGGAACGATCACATACACAGTTACTGGTACAGATTTGAACGGTTGTACTGACACTGACCAAGTAGACGTTACAGTAAATGCCCTTCCAATTGTAGATGCTGGAGCAAATCAAACAGTGTGCGAAGGAACTTCAATTACCTTAACAGCAAGTGGTGCAACCGTTTATGATTGGAACAATGGAGTAAGCGACGGAATTGCCTTTATCCAAGGTGTTGGAACAGTGATTTACACTGTTGATGGAACCGACGCAAACGGCTGTGTTGATTCTGATTTAGTTACTGTAACAGTCAATCCAAATCCTGCATTAATAGTAAATCCTGCAATTACAGTTTGTCAAGGAACAAGCATAACTCTTACAGCTACAGGTGCAACCAATTATGTTTGGGACAATGGAATTACCAATGGAATTCCGTTTAATCAAGCAGTTGGAACGGTCGTTTATCACGTAATCGGTTCGTTCAATACAGGCTGTTCAGCAAATGACTCCGTTTCGGTAACCGTTAACCCAAAACCAATTGTTACTACATCAAATAAGGAAATATGCCTTGGAGACACAGTTGTTTTAAAAGGATTTGGTGCGAATTCGTATACTTGGTCGGGCGGTGTTATTGACAATGTTGCTTTTTACCCTGAAGAATCGAATGATTACTTTGTAACAGGAACAAATCTATTTGGTTGCACAGCATCGGCAGTTTCGAAAGTGATTGTTCATGATTTACCGATTGCCAATTTCACCATGTCAAATACAGATTTCTCAATTGTGAGTCCTTCATCAATGTTCTTTAACTCTTCTATTGACGCTGTAAGTTATTCTTGGAATTTTGGGGACGGTTCTCCTCTATCCAATGAAGATTCACCGTATCACGAATTCCCTTCAGAGGTAGCAGGAAATTATACCGTTGTGCTTACTGCGATTTCAAGTTTTGGGTGTGTTGATTCAACAGAGCGCTACATTGAAATAAAAGATGAATTGATTTTGTATGTTCCTAATACTTTTACACCAGATGGTGACAACTTAAACAATATGTTCAGTCCAGTTTTTGCCGCTGGTTTTGATCCAAACGATTACACTTTATACATTTTTAATCGTTGGGGACAATTGGTATTTGAATCACACGACACGACGATTGGCTGGAACGGTCGATACGGCGTTGACGGAGAATTTGCTCAAGATGGAACGTATTCTTGGAAAATCGATGTAAAATATGCCAATTCAGCAAAACGTAAAACCTTTGTTGGGCACGTGAATTTGTTGAGATAACATAAGAAGGGAGGTTTAAACGCCTCCCTTTTTTTTATTCAGAAAAAACAAGAATAATCTTTAACTATACAGTGTAAACTATTTTCGATTAGAAAAAAGCTTAAAATAAATAAATTATCATTTTTTCTATTTAATTTTGCCTTTTAATAACCACTTTAACTTCTCACTATGAGACACTTTCGATCAATTTTTACGCTTGCATTGTCAATCATTGCAATTAACACTTTTGCACAATCTAAGTTAATACCGTTCAAACCGGTTAAATCAAGCTTTTGGGGCTTTGTAGACGAAAAAGGAACAATCGTAATACCAGCTGTTTACTCAAAATTTCAAGATTTTACTGAAGGATATGCTTCTGTGATGGATGCAAAAGGCAAGTATATGATTATTGATCCTAGCGGTGCTCCATTAAGTGTTCCGTTCGAGAAGTTTGAAATTCCATCTATCGCTGGAATTAATTTAGATCGTTTCAAAGATGGATTGATCAACGTCATAGTAAGTAAAAAATTCGCAACGATAAATAAGCAAGGTAAAATTGTTCACGAAGCGATTTACGACAAAATTTCTGAATATTCGAATGGTTTTGCAATCGGTAATATTGGAGAAGTATTCTACATATTGAATGCTGATGGTTCAAAAAAACAATTATCTGAACCAATGATGGAAGTACGTGATTTTAAAGAAGGATTTGCACCTTATCGCGCTAAAAATGGTCAGTTTGGTTTCATCGATTCAAAGGGAGAGATTACAATTAAAGCAACATTTGAAAGTGTTGGTTATTTCGTTGATGGCGCGGCTTGGGCTAAAACAATGGAAAAAACAGTTGGATTTATTGATACCAAAGGAACATGGATTATCCAACCAAGTTATTTAGCTGCTAAGGAATTCGATAAAGAAACAGGTTATGCTTTAGTAAAAACAGTAGCAGGCTGGCAGTTTATCAACAAAAAAAATGAACTATTAAGCGTTTCAGGAGTTACCAACTACGGTGAATTTAATGAAGGATTGGCGTATGCACGTTTAGGCGAAAAAGTTGGATTTATCAACAATAAAGGTGCTTGGGTTATCGAAGCGAAATACGTAAAAGTTGAGAATTTTAAAAATGGTTTTGCGAATGTAAAAACTGAAGCTGGCTGGGGATTAATTGATAAAACAGGAAAGGTAATTCTTGAAACTAGTTATCAAGGAGTTTCTGATGTTCATGAATCTATTTTTGCATACAAACAAAATGGTTTTTGGGGATTCATGACGATCGATGGCAAAATAATTACCGATGCAAAATTTAGCGCAATTCGCGATTTCAGCAATGGATATGCAGCAGTTCGTATTGGCGAATTATGGGGATTAATTGATACTTCAGGAAAACTGGTGATTAATGCCCAATTTGATCGTTTACAAGACGTATTGATTGTAAAATAACAAATTCATTGGTTGATTTGAACTAAAAAGACAAACGACCATTTAAGATTTTTTGGACATTTCTCGAGTAAAATATTTTTGGAAGAGCGAATAGTGAAAAACATCCTATTTCCTCGTGAATTTCAATGCATTTACTGCCGTAATAGTTGATAATCGGCGTACCTTTTCTTAACTTTGAAGAATATAACCTAATTATTTATTATGAAAAAAAATGTACTAGCACTGTTTGGAATCGTTGCAATTAATTTTGTGGGATTCAGTCAGTTAAAAGACAATGGTCAACTTGTGGTTGACCAACAATCCAAACCCATTTCAGTTGAAAAAGATTTATCAACTTCCATTGGTTTGAAGTGTGACGGAAAACTATCAACTCCAGTTATTGGTAACAACGGGAATCAAGGAATAATGTTTGATGTTGAGGCCACGAATACAATTGTTATTTCTGGATTTGACATAAACCTAGAACCAGGCTTTACAGATGATATGACCATTTATAGTCGAGTTGGAACACATGTCGGATTTGAATTAAGTGCAGTTGGATGGACGAATTTGGGAACAATAGCGGTTACCGAAACTGGTTCTGGAATTACTCGCATAAATTTACCACTTAGTTTAGAAGTCAACCCTGGAGTTGTTTCGTTTTACATCCATGATTTAGGTTCAGGTGGAATTACATATTCGGACGGAACTGCAATCGGAAACGTTCTTGCTTCAGACCCAAATATTTCTATCAAAGAAGGAACTGGTATTGGTGGCATATTTAGTACCACATTCAGTCCACGAAATTTTGAAGGTATTATTCATTATTGTACTCCACAGACTCTTTCTTGTGATTTAGCAACAACTGATTTTAACAATGTAAACGGAAATAATGGAATTTTCTTTG
>JBDKHH010000341.1:0-3257 GCA_039797785.1 Bacteroidota bacterium
GGAGATAAAGTTGTGCCTTACTTCGTTACGAACGAATGCAAAGGTGCTGACTTAATCGGTATCAAATACGAACAATTGTTACCATTTACACTTCCAGCTGAAATGCCAGAACAAGCATTCCGCGTAATTGGTGGTGACTTTGTTACTACAGAAGATGGAACAGGAATCGTGCACATCGCTCCTACGTTTGGTGCTGACGATGCGCGTGTTGCTGCTGATGCAGGTGTTCCTGGTATGTTAGTGAAAGACGACAAAGGAAACTTGGTTCCATTGGTTGATTTACAAGGGAAATTCAGACCAGAAATGGGTGAATACGCTGGAATGTACGTGAAAAATGAATATTACGACGCAGACCAAGCACCAGATCGTTCAGCTGATGTTCAACTTGCAATTCAGTTAAAAACAGAAAACAAAGCCTTTAAGGTTGAAAAATATGTTCACAGTTATCCGCATTGTTGGAGAACAGACAAACCAGTTTTATATTATCCATTGGATTCATGGTTTATTCGTGTGACAGATGTGAAAGATCGCATGATTGACTTGAATAACACCATTAACTGGAAACCAGAATCAACAGGTTCAGGACGTTTCGGTAAATGGTTGGAAAATGCGAATGATTGGAACCTTTCTCGTTCACGTTATTGGGGTATTCCAATTCCAATTTGGACAAGTGAAGATGGAGATGAGCGCATTTGCATTTCATCAGTTGAGCAATTAAAAGCAGAAAGCGAAAAAGCGGTTCAAGCTGGTTTCATGCAAGAAAATCCATTGGCAAATTACCATGTTGGTGATATGTCAAATGAGAATTATTCATTGGTTGATTTACACAAAAATTATGTAGATCAAATTACCTTGGTTTCGCCTTCTGGAAAACCAATGAAACGAGAAGCTGATTTGATTGACGTTTGGTTTGATTCAGGTGCAATGCCTTATGCACAATGGCATTATCCATTTGAAAATAAAGATTTAATCGATAATCAAACGGGATATCCTGGTGATTTCATTGCTGAAGGAGTTGACCAAACACGCGGATGGTTCTATACCTTGCATGCAATTGCAACAATGGTTTTTGATTCAGTTGCGTATAAAAATGTTGTTTCGAATGGACTTGTTTTGGATAAAAACGGTCAAAAAATGTCGAAACGACTAGGAAATGCTGTTGATCCATTTTCTACGCTTGAGACCTATGGCGCTGATGCAACACGTTGGTACATGATTACCAATGCGCAGCCGTGGGACAACTTGAAATTTGATTTAGATGGTGTAACTGAAGTACAACGTAAATTCTTCGGAACACTTTACAATACGTATTCATTCTTCGCTTTATATGCAAACATCGATGGATTTGATTATTCTGCGAAGGAAATTGCTTTAAATGAGCGCCCAGAGATTGACCGTTGGGTTTTATCGAAATTGCATTCATTGATTCAAGAAGTTGATGCGGCGTATAATGATTACGAACCAACAAAAGCGGGACGTTTGATTCAAGAATTTGTTAGTGATCAATTGTCAAACTGGTATGTGCGTTTATGTCGTCGCCGTTTCTGGAAAAGTGATGATGCAACGGATAAAACATCAGCCTACCAAACTTTGTATACCTGTTTGGAAACGGTTGCACTTTTAGGATCACCAATTGCACCTTTCTTTATGGATCAATTGTTCTCAGATTTAAATTCCGTTTCAAAACGTTTTGCTGTTAATTCAGTTCATTTAGCTGATTTCCCAGTTGTAGATCCAAGTTTCATCAACGAAGCATTGGAAGCACAAATGGACATTGCACAACGCACCTCTTCCCTTGTTCTTGCTTTACGTAAGAAAGAGAAAATCCGTGTGCGTCAACCATTGCAAAAAATCATGGTTCCGGTATTGAACAAAACATTTGCTGATAACATCTTGCATGTCAAAGAATTGATTCTTTCAGAAGTGAATGTGAAAGAATTGGAATTGATGGACGAAGGAAACGGAATGTTGGTGAAAAGCATAAAACCGAACTTCAAAACAATTGGACCGAAATACGGTAAACAAATGAAAGCAATTGCTGCAATGGTAGCTCAACTTTCAAATGATCAAATTGGCGAGATTGAAGCGAACAATGGTTGGAACGGTGAAATTGATGGTGAACAAATTAGCCTTGATTTAGGAGATTTCGAAATTGCAGCACAAGATATTCCAGGCTGGTTAGTTGCTACTGAAGGCGGATTAACGGTTGCTTTAGACATTACCATTTCCGAAACCTTAAAAGCGGAAGGAATTGCGCGTGAATTAATCAATCGCGTTCAAAACTTGAGAAAAGACTCAGGATTGGAAGTAACAGACCGCATTTTATTGAAGGTTGACACGAATGAATTTGTTAAACAAGCTATTCAGGATAACCAAGAGTATGTTTGCAACGAAGTTTTGGCAAATGGAATTTCATTTGAAAACCTAGGAGCTGAAGCCTTGTTAACAGATTTAGAAGCCGCTGGCGATGCGAAAATTGGTTTAAGCAAAGCTTAATCGGAGCATCGAACATGGAGAATGGAGCATTGACTTTAAAATAATTAGAATAAAATTAAACTATGTATAGATCACACACGTGCGGAGAATTACGCATTTCAGATGTTGGAACAACAGTAACACTTGCCGGATGGGTACAACGTTCGCGCGACTTAGGAGGAATGACATTTGTTGATTTACGTGACCGCTATGGTATCACGCAATTGGCATTCAACATGGAAGACAATGCTGAATTGGGAGCACAAGCCAACAAATTGGGTCGTGAATTCGTAATTCAAGCAACAGGAACAGTTATCGAGCGTTCTAGCAAAAACAAAAACATTCCAACAGGTGAAATCGAAATCGTTGTGAGTGAATTGAAATTGTTGAATGCTGCGAAATTGCCTCCTTTCACGATTGAAGATGAAACAGATGGTGGTGATGAATTGCGTATGCAATACCGTTACTTAGATTTAAGAAGAAACCCAGTTCAACAAAAATTGCGTTTGCGTAATCAAGTTGCCTTGGAAACGAGAATTTACTTGAATTCGAAAGATTTCTTAGATGTTGAAACGCCTGTTTTAATTAAATCAACACCTGAGGGAGCAAGAGATTTCGTGGTTCCAAGTCGAATGAACGAAGGACAATTTTACGCCTTGCCACAATCACCACAAACGTTTAAACAATTGTTGATGGTTTCAGGTTTCGACCGTTACTACCAAATTGTAAAATGTTTCCGTGATGAAGATTTACGTGCTGACCGTCAACCAGAGTTTACACAA
>JBDKHH010000342.1:0-6310 GCA_039797785.1 Bacteroidota bacterium
TTTAAAAAAAGATTAATCTTTTTTGTGCTTGCGCCTTTAAATCCGCGGATAATAGCGCCTATTGTTTGGGAAGGGCTTTTTGGATTCGAATGAATCCATTCTTTATCCTCATTTTTTTCCATTTGCGCCGTAATCGTTATTATCATATGCATGTGGTCGGGCATAATGATAAATTCTCCCAAAGCGATATTTGTCCTTAATTGAATGGTTTTTATCCATTCTTCTTCAAGAATTTTTCCGACTGAATTTAGGATCATTTTTCCATCTTCAATTTTGCCAAATAAATGTATTCTATCCTGAGTAACTAGTGTAATAAAATAGCTTCCTAGTTGAGAATAATCATAATTTTTAAGGCGAATTGATTGCCTGTTTGGTAGGTTTGAATTAGTTGACATTTTAATTTTTTCATATTAAGACACGAAAAATTACTAGCAATTCTATCAACGTTTCTTCAAAGCGGATGGAAAATGTAATGGTTGTGCGATTGGCATGACGCAGGAGAAGTGAGTAGATTTTTCCGAGATACGTTTACAAGAATAGAAGGCAAAAAAAAAGAAGCCGAAGCTTCTTTTCTAATTGTATTGATTTTACTTATTGTTTCTTTGTTGGAATGTGTTTAGCAGTGAAATTCTCAGAAGTCTTGTTCCAAGCATCAATGTAACGAGCACGATCTTTATTCATTCTTTCATTCCATGCGTTATACGTTGTTGAAGCCGTATTCATATCATTCACTGCAGCGTTGTATTGGTTAACATCAGCTTGCGTGCGATCTTTTTCTTTCTTTTGCTCAAATGCCGCTTTCACTTTATTGAAATTCTCTTGTTTCATAAAGAAATCAAGAACAACGCTAGATTCTTTCACTTCTTTCGTGTAGAAATCAAACAAATTTTTTGTTGCTTCAATCATTGTTGGATCATTCGAATACAATGTCAATGCTTTCAATTTAGTTTTTCCTTCTTCAATAGTTGCTAAAAGTGTTTCACGATTTTGTTCAAAACTGCTTACGTCTGAACGACCAATCGCATCCAATAAATAGACTTCTTGCTTAAACGATTTAAAAAATATCAAATAAACCGCATTGTAATGTTCATATACATTTCCAGCAATTTCCATGTTTTTTGACAATGCATCATCTTGCTCGATCAAATTAATGTTGTTTGCGTTTGCAAATGCCTTTTGTGCGGCTTGCAATTTGTTAGCTGCTTCATTTTGTTTTTCACTCGCCAATTCACGCGCTAACATATATGCTTCCATTAAATCATATGATTGCTCAGCAACATCTTCCATATCAACTAATTTTGCATAGTCTTCACGAAGAACCAAGTTTACTACATTGAAATAATTTACAACGGATTCTTTGTATGTGTCATCACCTTTATACCCTTTTGCTTGTTTTGCTTTTTGTAGAGCTTTATTCGATGTTTCGATTAAGGTCATACGTGTTTTCTCAACTTTACGGGCACTTTTACCATGTGAAATGGTACGTGTATAATCCCACATGTCTTGTTGAATTTGACGATTTTCAATAGAAAAATACTGCATGTATTCTCCAGGATTTGTTTGATCTTGACCAAACGCAAAAGTGCTCGAAACGAACAATAGGCAAAGTGTAAAAAGTTTCATTTGTTTAATTTTTAGAGTACAAATATATTTATTTTAAATAATCAAGCAGTATTGAATAGGTTTCATTTAATTCAAAATCTACTTCCAAATTTTCTTTAAAGCGTTCACGGTATTCATTTAAGAAAGGACTTAACGAATATAAATCATTGTCTTTTTGTATAAATGCCACTTGATACACGGCCTTAAAGTTTTCGGTATTGGTTTCTATTTCTTTGGTAATCTTGTCTATTTCCTTGTTCAGAACCAATCGCTCGTCTAAGCTTTTACCTCCTTTGTCCATCTCTAATACACGTGAATTCAACTTCGATAATAGCTCTTTTTCAGCAGAAATAAACGTACTATTCGACTGTCGTTTTTCACTTTCAAGACGCAGTGCTTCGAAATTTTGCTCAGGTAAAGGGGTGAAATAAATCTTCTTTGATATGGTATCCAGTTCCAAAGCATTGTCATAATCGCTTTCCGATTCAACATCATCAGAATTATCATCAATTAAGTGAATGTCTGGCAACACTCCACGTCGTTGGTTAGTACTCAAATCAACGCGATAAAGACCTAAATGCGTAATCTTAGCAAATCCCATTTTGTCATTTTGCTGTTCCATATCAACAGGTAAAATAAACTGTCCTGTTGCTTTTCCAAAGGAAGGTTGTCCAACTATAATTGCACGATTGTAATCCTGTAAACTTGCCGCAACAACTTCAGAAGCAGATGCCGAATAATGATTGATCATCACAACCAAAGGACCTTTATAAATGGATCCTTTATTTAAATCTTTTAATGAGTAGACATTGGCCTCTTCATCGCGATTAACCAAAATAGGACCATAATCAATAAAAATTCCTGCTAAATCAAGCGCCTCACGCAATGAACCACCTCCATTGTAGCGCAAATCAAGTATTAAACCATCAATGTTCTCCAATTTCATCTTAATGATTGCCTTCGCAATATCATTTGCACAACCTAGATTTGTGGTATCCGTTTCATTTGAATAAAAATCCGGTAGGGAAATATACCCGATCTTCTTTTCGCCTGTTAAAATTGCAGTTTTAACGATATCTTCATCACTGTACACTTTTCGCTTTTCAATATCAGTCGTTACTTCCTTGCCTTCTGCATTTCGAACCGTAATGGTCAATAATGTTTCCTTATTTTCTGCAAAAAGTTGATTTACTTCTAACAAAGTCTTTCCTTCTAATCGCTGAATTGAATTTTCTCCAAACTTCAAACTGATTATAATATCTTCTTCGTGAATTTCACCTGACAACCATGCCGAACTTCCTGGAAAGATATGCGTAAGTTCAAATTCACCATTTAGATTTTTGTAGTAATTTATTCCAAATATTTCACGCTCACTGGTCAATTCAGCTTCAAAACGCTTCATTTTCTCTGGACTAAAATAACTCGAATGTGGATCAAATGCTTCGGCAATCGCATTCAAGTATACTTCATCTATTAACCATTCATTCCCTAAGTTTTTGAACAAATCGCTATAACTCGACTGAACATATTTTTCAGCATCAGCGAGTAAGAAATTCAATGAATCTTTCGGATATTCATAGTGTTGTTCACTTAAATTATCGACTACTTGATTGAGCACATAATCGCGCAAGGTGAAATCCCACAATTTTTTATGATTCGTTGATGTTACAAAGTCTATTCGCTCTCCAACACTAATTTCTTGGATGGCAAGGACATTTGTTCGTTTCGTAAAATACGCATTCACTGTTTTTTCACCATTGACAATTGACTCTTTCAACAACTCTTTTAAACGTAAAAGATAACTTGTTTGGCCTGCAGAGATATCATCATCAATTTTTATTGAAAGTGCTTCCAATTCCGTTACTTGCTCCTTTGTAAACAGTAATTTATTCGGATCTAAGGCTTCAATAACGAGACCATGAACACTTTTTCCAAAGGCATCATCAATACTTCTTGGTTGAAGATGATAGGTTTCAAAGTTCTTTATCAACTGTTGGGTAATTGCCGCTACATCTGTTTCCTTTTGTGCATTTAACACTTCAGGGAAAAACAAAAAATAGACAACAAACACAAGCAGTTTGTTGTAGTAAAAGGTAGTATTCATAAAGGTTTAGTCAAATTTAATTCCCTGCTTTTTCAAGATTGAACGAACATATAATGCGAAAAATGCTAAGTATGCAAAACAAACTGCTCCAACAACAAAGGATTCTTGAATACCGATCACATCTGATAATTTCCCTTGTATTGGTGGAATAATTGCTCCTCCTAAAATCATCATCACTAGAAAGGCTGAACCTTGCGATTGGTATTTACCCAAACCTGCCAGCGATAAAGAGAAAATTGCTGGCCACATAATTGAACAAAACAATCCGGCACTTAAGAAGGCATAAACAGCAATAAGTCCAGTTGACATCAAACCAACAAGCATGGCTGCAATTCCTAAAATCCCAAACACGCCCAAGGTTAATGCTGGTTTGTCATTCGTAACGAAAAACGCAATAATTTGAATTACAACACACAGGATATACCAATAAAGTGGTGAAACGTTGTATCCAGCCAAACGGGTAAATCCTAGGACCAAACCAAATGCAATCAATGGAACGATGAAACGTAAAATCTGTTTTGTTTGCTGCGTTAAGTTAAATGCATTAATTGCACCAGCCCAACGTCCAATCATTAAACTTCCCCAGAACATAGCGATAAATGGCGCGATTTGAGAAGAACCGTAACCGCCAAATTCTTTTTGTTTTAACAATTCTCCAAGATTACTTCCAATCGCCACTTCTACTCCAACGTAAACAAAAATGGCCAACATTCCCAAGGTTAATTGCGGATATTGCATAGCTCCCCAACCTTTCTTTTGTTTTTTACCGAGGAAGAATACGGTTAACAATCCACCAACGATTACCACCAAACCACCGCTCAACCACATCATTCTGTTTTGCTCTAATGGTTTGCGAATCGTATCAATTTCTTTCGTGATTGCTTTTTCCGTATCTTTTTGTTGAACCGAAAGTGTTTCTATTTTCTGACCATTTTCATCCAATGAAACTTGTTCTAAATCTGCAGATAACTGCACTAAATCCTTGGCTGCATTGCTTTTGTAACTGCTGAAAACAGGAACAAAACACATCCCAACTAGGAGCGTAATGATTACCAAAGAACTCAAGGCTTTCTTTGCAGAAGATGTATTTTCTTCAGTAGTTATTTTTGAATCAATTAGTTCATTTTCTGTATCAACAAATTCCTTTGAAGTAGTCTCCTCCAAACCTATTTTTCCAGCTGGTACTTTTTTCGAAAAACCAAATAAAGCAGCCACACCTAAAAATAAAGCTCCAACACATGCGTAAAGAATAATAACTTTCGTCAATGAAAGCGCTTTAATCATGTCATCACTGATTGCTGAAGCTGTTCCAAACAAGGCCAACGCGACAATCAATGGTCCGATGGTTGTACCCAAACTATTGATTCCACCACCCAAATTGATACGATTACTCCCTGTTTTTTCATCGCCCAATAAAATCATAAAGGGATTTGCGGAAGTTTGCTGTAAAGAGAATCCAAGCGCCACAATAAATAAACCGACCAACATTCCTGTGAAAACGCCTTGGTAAACAGAAATAATCATTGCAACGGCTCCTAAAGCCGAGAAAAGCAATCCGTAAACAATACTTTTCTTGTAGCCCCAATGACCAACAATGTCTTTTCCAATAACTGTACTAAAGATAAAAAGCCCAAGAGCTCCAATGTAATAAGCCAAATAGAAAGCAAAATCAATCAACTGACTTTGAAACTGATCTAAGTGAAAATAGTTTTTACAAAAAGGAATGAATACACTATTTCCTGCGGCGATGAAGCCCCAAAAGAAAAACACGGTTGTAAGCGTAGTTAGCGCTCCGTAATTCGTTGATTTTTGCTGATTTTCTGACATAATTTAGCTTTAGAAGAGCCAAATTAAGAGAATTTACAGCTTAAATTGCGTTTTTAGAAAGATTATTTGAACTATCAACTATTGAAAACATTGATTTAATGGTTTTCGCAATCGAATTTGCATCAAATCCACAATCTGCCCACAATTCTTCTTGCGTTCCGTGGTGAACATATTCATCTGGAATTCCCAAACGAACTACTTCAGCAGCATATTTTTGATCGATCATAAATTCAATAACCGCAGAACCAAATCCACCCATCAAACAACCATCTTCAACAGTAATTACTTTCTTAAACTTCGAGAAAACCTCGTGTAACATCACTTCATCGATTGGTTTAACAAATCGCATATCGTAATGTGCAACAGAAAGACCTGTTTCTTTTAATTGTTCGATTGCTTCTTGCGCAAAATTTCCAGGATGTCCAATCGTCAAAATCGCAATGTCTTCACCTGTTGTTACCTTGCGTCCCGTTCCAACACGCATCGGTTTCATAACGGTTTTCCATTCTGTCATAGTTCCATTACCACGTGGATAACGAATAGAGAATGGACCGATGTTCTCTTGCTGAGCCGTGTACATCATGTCACGCAATTCCGCTTCATTCATCGGTGCTGCCACAACCATGTTTGGAATGTGACGCATGTACGCTAAATCGTAAGCTCCGTGATGAGTTGCACCATCAGCACCAACCAATCCACCGCGATCTAAACAGAAAACAACGTTCAATTTTTGCAAAGCTACATCGTGCAATACTTGGTCATACGCACGTTGCATGA